>DASWCA010000454.1:0-19205 GCA_036390355.1 Acidobacteriaceae bacterium | reverse complement strand
AAGGAGAAGAACCGCGGCAAGAATCTCTCTCTAGTCTACACGATACGCCACTGCGAGCGCGACCAGTCCGGCGCGCGCACACAGCTCTCTCCCATCGCCCAAACAGAGACAGTCCGGCAGCCCCGAAACGTTATTTCGACGAAATCGCGCCAACGGGAAAATGCCCGTTCACAATTCCCGGCGCGAAGCGATCGCCCTCCCGAGCCCGTCTTCGACCACTCCCGGAATCGACAACTTCCGTCTGCCACGGTACCTCCGAAGAGATGCCTTCCCTCTCATTCATGTTCCGGCCCCACATCTCGATACGAAGACTCGCTTTGTGCCCGAACCATCCAACCACTGTTCCAGTCAGCATCGAACTTGCAACCACCACTGCAATCATGGGCTGCCTTTCTGGGCGCAGTTCCGCGGCGACACTTCGGTACTTCGGCGAGAACCGCCCCGAAAGCCTTATCGGCCGCTCAGCTTCGTTCTTTAGCCCAATCAGCTCAGAACCCGAACGTCTGCCATTCGGCCTTCTCTTCGTCCGTCGGTTCGCGGCGTACCGCATCCAGATACAACTTCCACCAGTGCTTGATCCGGCCCCACTTATCGATACGCCTGGCTTCAATCGTTTCAACCGCTGGTGCCTGTACGGACGGATGGATTCCAACGCTGCTCACGGCCATAATCCCCAATCGAATGTCCCCGCCATTCTCCTTCCGCGCATCGACCCTCGCTTGTAACCGTCGTCACAGTGGAGCGCTCCGCAGCTGTGTAGAATCGTTATTGAAGCCAAAAAAGCAAAAAGCACCTACAGGAGAACGCCGCAATATGAAGTTGACACCCGGAAAACTCGCAGGACTAAAATCTGTCTCCGACCCGCGCGGCGTTATCGCCGCTGCCGCTATGGATCAGCGCGGATCGCTCCAGAAGTCCCTCGCCAAAGAGCGCGGAGCCGAAGCCACCGGCCATGACCTCGAAGTCTTCAAGACACTGGTCACCGACGTCCTCTGCCAGCACGCCTCCGCCATTCTGCTCGACCCAGAGTACGGCCTGCCCGCATCGAAACACCGCCACGGCAAAGGCCTCCTCCTCGCGTACGAGAAGACCGGCTACGACTCCAACACCGCCGGTCGCCTGCCCGATCTGCTCGACGTCTGGTCCGTCCGCCGCTTGAAGGAAGCCGGAGCCGATTGCATCAAGATCCTCCTCTACTACACCCCCTTCGAGAAGTCCCACATCAACGACCTCAAGCAGGCCTGGATCGAGCGCATCGGCGACGAGTGCCTTACCCACGACATCCCCTTCTTCCTTGAGTTCGTTGGCTACGATGCCGATGGCGGCGACGAGAAGTCCCTCGCCTACGCCAAGAAGAAGCCTGAGATCGTCTCCGGCGCCATGGCGGAGTTCGGCAAGGCGCGCTACAACGTCGATGTCCTCAAGGTCGAGGTCCCCATTGTCATGGAGTTCGTCGAAGGCACCAAAGCTTTCAAGGGCGAGAAGGCCTACACTCGCGCCGAGGCTCTGCAGCACTTCCGCGACGCCGAAGGCATGACCCACAAGCCCTTCATCTATCTCTCGGCCGGCGTCTCCAACCCCGTTTTCATCGAGACCCTTGAACTCGCCGGCGAGTCCGGCACCAAATTCAACGGTGTCCTCTGCGGCCGCGCCACATGGAAAGACGGCATCGCCATCTTCGCCAAGCAGGGCGAAAAGGCCTTCCGCGACTGGCTCGAGACCACCGGCGTCGAGAACATCAACAACGTCAATAAGGCCCTCCAGACCGCTAGCCCCTGGTACCTCAAGTTCGGCGCCAAGAGCATCGCCGAGCTCGGCTAGTACGAAAGTCGCACCAGCAGCGCCGTGGCCCAAAAGCCACGGCGTTTCTGTCTTCCAGACCACGGGCCCTTTGTACTCTCTCTTTTTTCCGTGATCTCTGTGATTTGCTTTTGGAAACCTCTGACAGCCAATCGCACGCGGTATGATTAAGACTCTCGCCCCGCATCATTCAAAGATGCGACGGCCTCATTTCACACCAGCCGCATTCACCACGACGCAGTCTTATTAGTCTGAGATCGGGGAAGATGAGCCATCGCTTCGGAGTCACTCTCGTCCTCGCCCTCCTGTCTACCGCGTCCCTGTGCCAGACTGAATCGGGTACGGTTCCCACGGGCACGCCGCTCGCCCTCACCATCGACCAGCACTACCCAATGCGCGCGGGCCAATCCATCCGTGCACACCTGCTCTACCCCATCTACGCGGACAATAAGCTTCTGCTGCCGCAGGACACCGTCGTCGCCGGCAGTGTTGTCGTCCTTCGCTCCGATCGCAGCCGGCGCGTCCGTGCCTCGCTCGGTGGAGACTTTACGCTCTTCCGCGTTCCCGAGATCCGCTTCACCCAGATCATCCTTGCCGGCGGCGCCTCGATCCCCCTCGACGCAGGCACTGCGGCGAAGGGGACGCCAATCTATCGCGCCGTCGCGCCGCCGCCTTCCAAGGGAGGCGTCATTCACCAGCAGTTCGATGCCGGACTCACCGCGGCCCGCAGCGATCTTGCCGCGTTCATCTCCCCCGGCAAGGGTGACCGTCTCGTTCAGTTCATCTACAGCCAGATTCCCTACCATCCGCAGCGCATTGAGAAGGGCACGTCGTGGACCGTCGAGACTCTCGCTCCTGTCGAAGTTCCGTCCCAGACGGCAGTGACTGTCCCGCCACCTCCGCCTGCCCATAAGCCGCACTTCTGGGAGCCGCAGACGCTTCCCACAAACTCCGCTGCCGAGAACACCGGCTCTTGGATCATCCAGGCCAACCTCGCGGACCCGCTCAGCTCTGAATCCTCAAAAACTGGCCAGACCATCAAAGCCGTCGTCGCCGAGCCCATCTACGATGCGAGCCACACGCTGGTCGTTCCCCAGGGCGCAACCCTCATCGGAGCTGTGACCCGCGCCAAACCGGCGCGTATGTTTGGCCGCACCGGCACGCTCAGCTTCAGCTTCAGCCAACTCATGCTGCCCGACAGCGAAACCCAGACGGTGGAGACGCGCCTCACCGGAGCCGACTCCGCCCAGGACATCGCCCTCAATTCGGAAGGCCAGGCGAAATCCAAACCCAAAGACAAGGTCAGCATCCCGCTTCTTCTCTCCCTCATGGCCAGTCGCCCGCTCGATCAGGATCATCATGGCGCATCCTACGAGAACGGAACCTTCAAGAACGGCGTTGGAGGCTCCGCCGGCCTCGGCCTCATAGGCACCGTCACCGGCCTCGCCGGAGGCTCGCCCTACGCTGCCGCGGGCATCGGCTACTGGGGAGCCGCACGCGCCCTCTACAGCCGATGGATCGCCCGTGGCCAGAAGATCACGTTCGCCAAAGACACCCGCATCGTGGTCGAAACCACGCCTCGCCGCTCCGCGCCCATCAAACCCAACCCACAGCCGTAGCCGCTATTGCCCGACTGTCTTCGCCGCCTCAGCCGGCAGCGGCTTGTCCGCCATCGAGAGCAACAAACTTACCTGCCAGAGCTGGTTCTCCGTCAGAGCCTTTCCGAACGCCGGCATGCCGCTCAGCCGAATGCCGTATTTCACCTTCCAGTAGGTCTCGCCCACAGGATCGTCGCTGACTCCCACGACCCCGTTCTTGTGTTTCGCCCAAAGCTGCGGCGCGCCCGGAAACATCGCCTTACCCAGCGCGGAAGGCTCCTTCGCAACGCCGTGGCAGGTCTCGCATTTGTCTTCGTAGATTCCCGCGCCCGCGTTCAAATTCTCGTCGTTAGCCGGGATCGGCGCACTCGCTGGCATCTCGCGCCGGATTCGCGCGCGCAGCGCGATATTGACGATCTTCGACTCCAGAGGAAACGGCACATCGGCGGCCGCCACCGGAGGCTTGCCGTAAGCCAGGTAAATGGCGAGCGCGAGCGGCAGCAACAGAAGCCCAGCCACAAAGCTAACGAATAACTTCATTTCGAATGCCTTCCTTTCCTGCCCTTCCACTGAATCGGGCAAGTCCCCCGCGACCCCGGGTAGTATATACCCCGCACTCTATCCAGAAGACTTACAGCCTCTCGCCGTGATTCTGTCACGACGACACAGTGACGCCCATCACAGCCAGCCCCGCCCAATTACCTGATAAACTCAATTCCATGAGCGGCAAGTTTCCAGTCAAGATTCTCGCGGCTGCATTGGTAATCCTGGCGACTGTCGGATGGCTCGCCTACACCGGCGTGCGCGACACCAAGAGCTACTACGTCACCATCAACGAACTCGGCTCCATGGGCAACAAGGCCTACTCGCGCAACCTGCGCGTCGCCGGCAACGTCGCGCCCGGAAGCATTCAGCGCTCGGGCACCAACGCTCAATTCATTCTCCTCGAGCAGGGCCACACCCTGAAGGTCAACTACCAGGGATCCGAGCCGCCGCCCGACACCTTCAAAGACGATGCGCAGGCGCTCGCCGTCGGAACCTACGGCCGCGACGGAGTCTTCCACGCAACGCAGTTGCAAGCCAAGTGCGCATCGAAGTACGCACCCGCAAAGCCCGGTGAAGCTCCCGCGGGAAACACAGCGATGCTCGCCCCGCAAGCCAAATAATCCGTTCTCATCCCGGAGTAGCAGTAGGCTTCAGCCTGCGGCAAGGTGACATGAATTGAGCGGGGCTTTAGCCTTGGGCTCTCTCCTCATCGCCGCAGCACTCTCTCGTCAAGCCGTAGGCTTGAAGCTCACAAGAAACGCCACAAACAGCAGCCCAAAAAGAATCACCATTACTGGCCACCATCGATCCACCCACGACTCCCGCTTGCTCGCCAGACTCATCGCAACTCCTCCCAATCCCACCTTCCGATCCTAACCGACAATCAATTCGCAACTCAAACCGCGCCTCACGCTCCGCATCGCAGATCGGTACAATGACTCCGTACCGTGCATCGCACAAAGATCCGCAGAGCGTGACATGCCCGAAGCCTCCGGCCGCACCTTGCGCCGCCACCAGACCGTCACGCTCTCTCTGCTCTTCCTCGCGGGCATGGTCAACTTCCTCGACCGCTCCTCGCTCTCCATCGCCAACACCACCGTCCGCGCCGAGATGCATCTCAACGCCACCCAGATGGGCTGGCTCCTTTCCGCGTTCTCCTTCGCCTACGGCATCGCGCAACTCCCGCTCATCGGCCTGCTCGATCGCGCCGGCACCCGCAAGGTTCTCGGCGGAGGCCTCATCCTCTGGTCCACGGCGCAGATGCTCACCGGCCTCGTCCGCACCTTCCCTCTCTTCATCGTCCTGCGCATCCTCCTCGGCGCAGGCGAAGCTCCGTTCTATCCGGCAGGCATCCGCAGCACGCGCGAGTGGTTCACCTCCGCCACGCGCGCCCGCGCCACGGCCGTCATGTCTTCCTCGCAAACCATCGGCCTCTCCATCGCCCCGCCCATCCTCACCGGCATCATGCTCGCCCTCGGCTGGCGAGCCATGTTCATCGTCCTCGGAGCGGCAGGCCTCCTCATCGCCGCTGCCTGGCTAGCCTTCCACCGCGCCCGCCACGAAACCAATCACGCCGAACCGCCCGTCGAACCCCACCCGCCCGTCATCCTGAGCGGAGCTCGCAGCGAGCAGCCGAAGGACCTGCCAGATGCCCGCCTACCCCCAACCGCCCGCACCTTTCAGCCATCGAACCCAAAACTAATCGCCCCCACTACCGCCTCCGCCATCCGAGCCCTCATCCGCCAGCGCACCGTCTGGGGCATGATGCTCGGCTGGGGAGGCATCAACTACACCGTCTGGCTCTACCTCGCCTGGCTCCCCGCCTATCTGCAAGACCAGCGCCACCTCTCCCTCAGCCGCACCGGCCTCGTCGCCGCCCTGCCCTACATCGCCGGAGCCGTCGGCATGCTCTCCAGCGGCATCCTCTCCGATCGCCTCCACCGCCACGGCCTCCGTCTCACCACCATCCACCGCGTCAACCTCGTCGCCGGCATGATCGTCTCCGCCGCGGGGACATTCTTCGTAGCCCACAGCCACACCACCGCGCAAGCCGTCGCCGGAATCAGTCTCGCCATCTTCTGCATTCACTTCGCCGGAACCTCCGGCCTCGGATACGTCCAGACCGTCAGCCCTCTCCGCTACGTCGGCTCCCTTATGGCGCTGCAGAACTTCGCCAGCTTCATGATCGCCTCTGCCGCCCCCATCCTCACCGGATGGCTCCTCGACCGCACCCACTCTTTCAACATCGCCCTCGGAGTCTGCAGCGCCGTAGCCCTCCTCGGAGCCCTAAGCTACGCCACCCTCGCCGCCCCCACAGGAATGCACCTCGAACAGGAAGCCTAGCTGTTTGTCCGAGTAAGCTGATAGATTGGCTGAATATCTAATCGCGAAATTATGCCTGGTCACTTTAGTCACGACACAGTTGCGGCACTCAAAGATGCGGCAGTTAAAGTGTTTTGGACACGTACCGATCTGCGTTCAATGCTCAATATCGCCGGAGTCGACCAAAATCTCATAACCGCGCAGAATTGGGAGCAATACAAGTACCACATTTTGTCTCCCATCGTTGATTCACTCAACGTGTCCGAAGCAGGATTGGGACCGTTGAGGAGGATTCTGCATGAGACGCTGAGATACAAAGATTGCAAGCATCTCCTTCGATTTAATAATGGCAAGCAACTCAAGAAGGAGGCTGAGCAGGCCCTGGAATATCTGCGCTCATTGGTGAAGGAACATGACGCGGCACAAGCAACAGAAGAGGATGAACGCGAAGCGCGCCGACGGCGGATGGAAGAAGCACAGAAGGGTCGCGTCTTTCAGCAGAAACTGTCGGAACTTCACGATCGCTACATGCGATTGCTTATCAAATCGGACGAAAACGAGCGCGGGTACGATTTGGAAAAACTGCTCAATGAGATGTTTAAGCTGTTCGAGCTATCACCCCACTCTCCATTTAGGAGGATCGGCGAACAGATCGATGGCGCATTCGTATTGGATCGCGATAATTTTCTTCTTGAAGCAAAGTGGCAAAAGACTCCTTCCAAGCTTACGGACCTTCGCGATCTGGACGGTGCGGTTAGCTCAAGCCTGGACAACACTCTCGGCCTCTTCGTTGCGGTGTCCGGATTCACTGTCGATGCTCTATCGGGTTATATTGCAGGGAACCGCCCGAGGCTAATCTGTATGGATGGAGCAGATCTACTGCTCGTTCTCGAAGGTAGAATCGATCTTCCCGAACTGCTTTTTAGGAAGAAAGAAGTTGCCTCGCAAAGAAGAAAACTCTTTGTTTCGGCAAGCGACATCATCATGGGGCGAACTTAACTGTAGGGCGAGTGTCGGATATTGCCTCATCGCGCGTGAGAATCGGGGACTCATGATTAGAAGCCCATTGCTGCAAAGCTACAACGATAACAGGCAGAAGGCAGACGAGTTCAGACGCGCCTTGTCAATCCAATTGGAGACATTAATCAAGCGTTTTTCCTTATCCTTGGCTACGCCCATTGAGAGCCGTATTAAATCATGGTCATCAATCGTCCGCAAAGCAGATCGACTACATTCGGATCTCATTGATGTTCTTGATCTGACTGACTTCGTCGGACTGCGACTTGTGTTTCTCTTCTCGTCTGAGGTTGCACGGGCTCAAGAATTGATTAACCAATATCTCGACGTCATAGGGCATGAGGACAAGGGCCACCATCTCGAAGTCGGAGAGTTTGGGTACAAGTCCATTCACTATGACGTCCGATTCAAAAAGACTTGGTGCGAACTACCGACCTTCAAGGATTTCGACCGTTTTCGCGCAGAGATTCAGGTCCGTACTCTATCGCAGCACACTTGGGCCGTGGCGTCACGATTACTTCAATACCATCAGGAAGCAGCCGTACCAGCTCCAATACAACGAAAGATGAATATCCTTGCCGCTGTCTTAGAACTCGTAGACTCGGAAATGGAATTGATCCAGAGTCAAAAGACTAGCTACGCTCTGAAGGCAGAGAAAGCGCTGCAGATAGATGCTCTTGATAAACTAAAATTGGGCACTCTTGATGTCGATCTCCTGGGCGCAGTGTTGAGTCACTTTTTACCCGACACACACAAAATTCACGATGAACCCTACGGCGGGCTCTTTCATGACTTGCAAGTGGTTGGTGTTCTCACAGTAGGACAGCTTCTTGACTTGATAGCGGAATGCTTGCCTCACGCGTTGGAAAACGACGCCGCGGCATTGACCGAAGCCCGCAGAGGCAACCCGCTCTATATTGGAGACATGGAGAAGATTAGCGAGGGCTTCTTCTATTCTCACGTTGGATTGATCCGTAATATGCTGAATCAGAGGTATGGGGAGAACTGGCGTCGCAACCTCGAAGGAGAGACAAATGGAGTTATCGAAGGCTAACGAGATGGGAAACGGATTACTGACCGAAATTGACGGGACCACATACCGCAAGAGTTCTTTTAGCAATTCTGGGGGACAGTTCTGTGTTGGAGTCGCATACGATGGCGCAACTGTCTCCGTAATTAGCACTATTCGCGGAGGTCCCGCAATTCAATTTAATAGAGAAGAATGGCGCGCGTTCTTGGCGGGTGCCAAACATGGCGAGTTTGATATCGACTAAGGTAGATTGCCGGGTGTCACAGTCTCAGCGTCATGGGTGGGGTTCGTCGGCCCAAGGCTTCTTTGGAACCTTGGCTTGCCGGTAAAGTATGGGGATAGGGTGCCCCTAAACATGGCAACACGACGCCGGGTGCCCCAGGTCTCGCCTTGAGACCTGGGCTTGCGGCAAGCCCTCTCAACGCAGCCGGGTGCCGAGTGCCCCAGGTCTCGCCTTTGAAACCTGGGTTTGCCGACCCTCTCAATGCAGCGCATCCCCCCGCATCTCCCCTTTTCCACAGAAAGACTTGACACGCCCCATTAAAGTAAGGGGAGATAGGCAGGCGTGGGGCCTGTGTCTCTCCTCGCGAGGGGATCGGATCAGACCCAAGTATAACATTCTAGAGACTTTACAAAATAACTCCTCTGAAATGAATACTTTGAAAAAAGATATATACCATTAGTCCGGACTTAACTTACTTGTTTCGAAGACTTTAGGACTTAAGTACGGGGGGAGGGGGTACCCCTGAGAATGACCACAAGACGCGACTTTATGTCCCTCGGAGCGATGACCGCTGCCGGCATGGCGACCACCGCAAGCGCCTCCGCCCAAACCGCCGAAGCCGTCAAGCAGCTCAAGCCACCCGCGCACCCCGTCATCGTCACCCGCGTCACCGGCGACAATACCGTCCAGGAAGCCCACCAGATGTTGCTCGACGGAGCCGATACCCTCGACGCCATCCATCACATCTGTCTCGGCCGCGAGAACGACCCCAAGGACCACAGTGTCGGTCTCGGCGGCCTGCCCAACGAGGAAGGCGTCGTCGAACTCGACTCCTGCTGCATGCACGGCCCATCGCGTTCCGCCGGATCGGTCGGCGGCGTCCAGAACATCCGCAACGTCTGCCAGCTCGCGCGCAAAGTCTTCGAACACACCGGCCATGTCATGCTCGTCGGCAAAGGCGCCGAGCGCTTCGCCGTCGACCTCGGCTTCCCCTCCGAAAACCTCCTCACCGAAGACGCTCGCAAGGTCTGGATGCTGTGGAAGGAAAGCAACTCCCAGATGGATTGGTGGGGTCCCGGCCTCACCAGCCCGCAATGGAAAGACCCCTACTCTGACCGCCCCGCGCCCAAGCCCACCATGGACCTTCACGGCCCAAGCTCGCAACTCCAGCCCGGTGCAATCCCCCGTCATCCGACGCCCGACTGGCACGCCACCATCCGCGCCCGTGCCCTCAAACTCACGCAGCTGGCCGCCGACCTCGACATCCCCGCCGCCAACCGCCAGTTCGCGGTCGAGCAGATTCTCTGGCCCTCCACCGGCACCATCCACGTCTCCGCCGTCAACGCCAAGGGCGAAATCTCCGGCGCAACCACTACCTCCGGCCTCGCGTGGAAGCTTCCCGGCCGCCTCGGCGACTCGCCCATCCTCGGCGCGGGCAGCTACACCGACCAGGACGTAGGCTCAGCCGGAGCCACCGGCTCCGGCGAGGAGAACATCAAGGTCGCCGGTGCCCACACCATCGTCGAACTCATGCGCCAGGGCCTCAGCCCTCACGACGCAGGCATGGAAACCCTCCGCCGCATCGTCCGCAACCACAACGGCAACATGTCCAAGATCCGCCTGCTCGACATGGAGTACTACATCGTCCGCAAAGACGGCGCCTACGCCGGCTGCTCCCTCTGGAGCACCAGCCCCACCGGCAAACCCCGCGTCTTCACCGTCCACGACGGCACCTACCGAGTAGAAAAACACGCCTACCTCTACGAAGGCGCCCCCCTCGAATGGCCCCCATTTTGACCGCCCCGGGTGCGGGTGCCCCATGTTCGACGCTGTCTCACCGCGTCGACCATGGGGTGTGGGATTACCTGGGTTCGCCCAATTGTGCGTGGCATCACTCGCTCGTCACAGCCTTGGTCAAATTCCGCGGCCGGTCTACATCCACGCCGTGCCGCACCGCCAGAAAGTACGCGAAGAGCTGCAGCGGCACAATCTCCGAGACCGGCAACAGCGACTCCGAAGCCCGCTCCACCGGAATCGTATGGGACGCCAGCGATGCAATCGTCGCATCTCCAGCATTCGCCAGCGCCAGCACGCGCGCACCCTGCTCTCGCATGTCGTACAGCAGCGACACCGTCTTCTCGTAGCGCAGCAGCGACTCAGGATCATCCTCATCCACTGTCGCCAGCACCACCAGCGGAACTTCGTGCGACACCAGCGCATTCGGCCCATGCTTCAGTTCGCCGCTCGGATATCCCTCGGCATGCAGGTACGAAGATTCTTTCAGCTTCAGCGCGCCCTCGCGAGCCATCGCATAATGAACGCCGCGCCCAAGATACAAAAAAGTCCGCGCATCCGCATACTGCTCTGCGAGCCCTGCAATCATCCTCTCCCACGCAGGAAGCTGCGCCGCGACCGCTTCCGGAACGCGAGTCAGCGCCGCTAGCCGCTCCTCAATCTGCTCGGCCTCCAGTGCCCTCCGCTCCCGCGCCGCGAGCAGAGCCAGCACTTCGATCAGCGCAAGCTGTGTCGTAAAACTCTTCGTCGCAGGAATCGCGAGTTCCACGCCCGCGAGCGTCGGCAGCGCTACCGTAGCCTCGTGCGTCATCGTCGAGCCTGAAACATTCGTCACCGCGATTGTCGGATGTCCGCGCCGAATCGCCTCCCGCAGCGCAGCCAGCGTATCCGCCGTCTCACCCGACTGCGACAACACCAGCACCGGACTGGGGTTGTCCGGATGCCGCCGCAGCGTCGTCGAGCGGCACGCATACTCGCTCGCATACTCCACATCGACGACGAGCCCTGCGGTGTCCTCCAGCAGAATCTCCGCCGCCAGGCCCGCATGACGGCTCGACCCGCTCGCCGTGATGATTAGATCAGGATGCTGACGGAACAGCGCAGCAACAGCATGCAGAGGCTCGTCGCGGAATGCCGGCGCGACCTCGGAAACATCAAGGTAGTATTCCAGTGTCCGCGCAATGGCCGCGGGCTGCTCATAAATTTCGCGCAGCATGGCATGACGAAAGCTGCGCGCCGGAGTCTGTGACAACATAGCGTGATTGCCCCTCGCTCAATGATTGCACAGGGAATGCTCTAGACTGGAGCGATGCGATTGACGCCGGTATTTCTGCTGTCTGCCACCGATGTGGCGCACTTCCCTTCCGAGGCGAAAACCTACGGCGCACCCGAGATCGCCTTCCTCGGACGATCGAACGTCGGCAAATCGTCGCTCATCAACGCGCTGCTCGGATCGAAGCAGGCCCACACCTCCTCAACACCAGGACGCACCCGCGCGATCAACTTCTTTGCGCTCCACGAAGGCGCCGGCGACAAAAAGAAGCAGCGCCCCACGCTCATCTTCGCCGACCTGCCCGGCTACGGTTACGCCAAGATTTCGAAGTCGATCTCCGCCGAATGGCCGAAGTTCATCGAGCCTTATCTCGCCGAACGCGAAACACTCGCACTCGGCATCTGCCTGGTCGACACCAACATCCCGCCGCAGCCCAGCGACAAGCAGCTCATCGACTTCTTCAAGCAGACGCAGCGGCCGTATCTCGTCGTCGGCACCAAGTCCGACCGGCTCTCCAACAACGCCCTCGCAAAATCCATCGCCGCCCTCAAACGCGAACATGAAGTCGACGAAGTCCTCCCAGTCTCCGCCAACTCCGCAACCGGAACAAAAGCCCTCTGGCCGCGCCTCCTCGCCCTCGCCGAATAGTCCGTTGCCTTACCGAGCAACACACCCCATTGACGCGTCATTCTGACTCGGCCGCCCACGTCGTCATTCTGACTCGAAGAGTCAGAATCTCGGTAGTGACCAGCCGTGCCTAAAGTCCGCTCTTGAGCTGCGCCAATTCATTCGCGGTCAGATAGACCACCCGCCGGAATGGCCGCTCGCGATGAAAAAATCGCGGAGCGGCAACACACCATCGACGCCGCGCATCCGGCGCAGGAATCACGTCCAGCAGCCGCGCGTCGAACACCCTCAACTCCTCCGCAGAGGCAAACGAAAATGATTCCAGGTGCAGCCTGCGGTCCAGCGCGAATGCTTCCAGCCGAGCCGAGCCGTCAATGGCATCGGCCAATGCCGAAAACGAATCCTCGAAATGGACAATCAAGCTGCCGGAAGCCGCGAACGCCTTTGCCGCACGACCTGCATCGCCCGTATCCGCCCCGAACGAAGCAAACAACTCCGGCAGCACGCCGCGCTCTACCAATTCCCCGAGCGCCGCCGACTCCGCCAGCGTCAACGCCACACTCACTGGCCGTCGCTGTCGTAACTCGTTCTTCAGCACCCGCAGCGCCTCATCCACCGAGTTCACAACAAAGTCGCAAGCACCCAAACGCAACGCCGCGCGGCACACCTCCGCGCGCTCATCGATCGCAAGACTCGCTGCCCCTGCAATGTTCGCCGCAATCGAAAGTGCCGCTCCACCCGGTCCGAGACCGCACGCGACCACCAGCGCTCCGCCCCATTCATCCCGCAGCGAGCACAAAACAGTAAACGCGAAGAGGGCTGCCAGTTGCAGATCCTCCGCGCGTTCGGTCATGTCCGTTCCCTGCCTATCCGCCGTAGTACTCCAGCCCAAGGTGCGTGATCAAATCCTCACCCATAATGTGCCGCAGCGTGTTCTTCATCTTCATCGACTGGATAAATAGATCGTGTTCCGGATAGACGCCCTTCGCGCTGTCCGGCGCCTTGAAGTAGAAGCTCAGCCACTCCTGGATACCCAGCCCGCGCAGGCTCGGAGTCCTCGCTGCCAGGTCCATAAACAGGCAAAGATCGAGCGCCAGCGGAGCCGCCAGAATCGAATCCCGGCACAGGAAATCGACCTTCAACTGCATCGGATATCCAAGCCAGCCGAAGATGTCGATGTTATCCCATCCCTCTTTATTATCACCACGAGGAGGATAATAGTTAATCCGTACCTTATGGAAAATATCCTTGTACAGATCCGGATAAAGCTCAGGCTGCAGAATCATCTCCAGCAGGCCCAGCTTCGACTCCTCTTTCGTCTTGAACGACTCCGGATCGTCCAGCACCTCGCCATCGCGGTTACCCAGAATGTTCGTCGAGTACCACCCGGAAACCCCCAGCATGCGCGTCTTGAACGCCGGCGCCAGAACGCTCTTGATCATCGTCTGGCCGGTCTTGAAGTCCTTGCCGCAGATCGGCGCATTCATCTTGCGCGAAAGCTCGTTCAGCGCAGGAATGTCCACCGTCAGGTTCGGAGCGCCGTTGATGAATGGAATGCCCTCCTTCAGTGCGGCCCACGCATAAAGCTGTGACGGCGCAATCCCCGGATCGTCGTCAGTCAGACCCTTCTCGAACGCCGCCAGTGACTGATGCACCGCCGTCGGCTCAAGAAATATCTCCGTCGATCCCGTCCAGATCAGCACCTGCCGGTCGGTCTTGGTCTTGAACTCCGCAATGTCGTTGCGAATCTGGCTGGCCAGATCGCACTTGTTCTTGCCCTTCTTGACGCGTTTGCCGGTCAAGCGCTTCACGTAGTACTGATCGAACACGGCGGGCATCGGCTCAATCGATTCCAGGAACGGCCGAATCTGCTCCAACTGGTCGCGCTCCAGCACCTGCGCGGTCCTCGCGGCGTCGTAAAGATTGCCTCCAAAGATGTCCCATCCAGTGAAAACCAGGTCGTCGAGCTTCGCGATCGGGACAAAGTCCTTGATCAGCGGACTGTTGGCGTCGGTGCGTTTGCCCAGCCGAATCGTCCCCATCTGCGAGATGGATCCAATCGGCTTGGCCAATCCCTGGCGGACTGCTTCTACGCCGGCGATGAGCGTGGTGCAAACCGCTCCCATACCGGCAGTCATGATTCCGAGTTTCCCTGTGGCAGGCTTGATGCTGGCCGCGTCTGGCGTTGCGGCTCCGGGTGTTGACATGCTTTGCGAACCCCTTCTCTCGTGCGATAAGTCGTGCGTCTTCCGTTAGGCGGAAGGATCAGTATAGACCTCGGGTTCCGTCACCGCTTACTCCGCTTTGTGCAGCAGCCAGTAGTCGAATCCATCCACGATCGCCATCAGCGCCGCCTGGTTCAAATCGCTGCTCACCCCGGCGGTCGTCCACGGCGTGTGGCCATCGGCGTGGAAGCTCACCGTCACCCGCACATGTGCCGCCGTATCGTGCGCCGACACATCCAGCGCAGTCACGCTGAAGGTATCCAGCCGCATCTGCGCAATCGCCGGATACCATTTTTCCAACTCCTGCCGCATTGCCTTGGTCAGAGCATCGACCGGTCCCTCGCCCTCCGCGCGGCTCGTCACAATCTTCTTCTCGCCAATCGACAGCGACATCGCCGCCTGCACAAACCTGCTCCCGGCCAGGTCCGACTCATCGACCACGCGCCAGCTCTTCACACCAAAACGATTCGGCAGCGTCCCCAGCACCTTCATGCACGCCAGCCGGAACGACACCTCGCTCGCCGTAAACCCGCCGCCATCGATCATCGGCTGATTGGCATCCATAAACGCCTGCGCCTGCGCCGAATTCAGCGGCACACCCACCGATTGCGACAGCAGAATAATGTTCGCCCTTCCCGATTGCGCATTCACCCCGATCACCGGCATCGCGCCAACCCGCGCCGGATCGCACCACAGATACGCACCAGGATTTTTGCGCTCGCTGCTGCCATGCATGCCGGCCCACGTGCCAAAAGCGCCGGGCCCGACAATCGGCGCGCCATGTGGTGCCTGAAGTCCAAACGCCGCATACGCCGATTGCGCAAGGCTCGTCAGCCCACGCAGCGACTCAGCCGGAACAAACTCCGCCTCGCCCCTCAACTGCATCCCGCCAATTACGGTCGTGAGATTCACGTTGCCACAACGCTCGCCCGTTCCCAGCAGCGTTCCCTGCACCTGCACGGCGCCGGCAAAGATCGCCGCCCGGGTATTCGCCACGCCCAGCCCGCGATCCGTATGCCCGTGGAATCCAAACCTCGCGCTGGGATGTTCCCGCACCAACTCACCCATTAGCGCGGTCACCTCCTCTGGCGAAGCGCCGCCTGTGGTATCGCAGATCACCAACCGGCTCACTTTCTGACGCACACACTGCTCAATCACCGAGTGGAAGTAATACTGGCCTTGCCTGCCGAACTCGGCGTCACACGGCTCGCCGTTCTCTCTGCGCCCGCAAGCCGCATCCATCGCATGCTCGAAATCGACGAACACCTCGAGCCCGCAGTCACGCAGACACTCAATCGTCTCGTATGCCATCAGCAGGTTCTCTTCGGGAGTCGTCTCCAGCGACTTCACTACATCCAGCAGTCTCGATTTGACGACCACCACCGCGACCGGAATCCGCCCCTTGTGCCGCACCATAAACTTCACATCGGGCCAATCCTGCACCTTGGTTCCGCGCCCGCGCGTTCGCCCAAACAGCGCCAGCTTCATCGCGCCGGTGTCCACCGAATCGAGCGCCTGCGCAAGGTCGCCCACAAACGGGTTCGCCCCCGCAAACCCGATCTCCGCATAGTGGACGCCAAACGTCCCCATGCGCTCGAGCAGGCCCACCGCATTCGGAATGGAAATCTCGAGGTTCGGCTGTTGCAGCCCATCCCGCAGACTCGTATCAAACAACTCGACCTTCACAGCGCTCGTTTCCTTTGTGTGTCTCTATCGATTGTAAGTGCGCGCCTCCCCTTCCTGCACGCAGACGGGCGCGCCTCACCGGCGCCGCCGCCCCAAGCCACGTCGTCATACTGACTCACCCCCCCACGTCGTCATTCTGACTCGAAGAGTCAGAATCTCGGTAGTTTGCCTTTCCTCGGCAGCGAACACACATCTACCCGAGCACCGGCTCCCCACCGCTGGAGCCCACCGCGCCTGAACCTCTCAACCTGATTGGCTGTCTACTTCTTCCCGTTTGGCGGTTTATAGCCCAGGGAGCCGGCCTTCTTCATCGCCGCCATCCCCTCCTCCACGCTAAGCAGAGGCGTTGTCTTGAACGCCTTGAACGCACCGCTCGCGGAGACGGCCATAGAGCACGCGGCCGCGCTCACGTTGTCCGACCCATCGATAATGAGAACCGCATCGTATTCCCCAAACGAAAACCAACTGCCCACCAGCGTTCCGCCGATCTTCTGCGCCAGCTTGCTGATATACGGTGAGCGATCCGCAGGCTTCTTGATGAAGCCGGCTACGATTTCGGGCTTATAGGAGAGTTGAATCAGATAACTGGGCATCGAACAATACCTTTCAACATGAACTTCCAGCTTGGCCCACAGGAGTGAGAAAAAGCATACACTTCCCCGCCGCAACAGGCCGGAAAAGTTTTTGCATCACTCTGAAGCCGTCGTGCGTATTCCAATCGTAGAAGGCATGCCAAAACCGTGTCAGTCTTACGATCATCCGGTAGGGTGCGGTCCGATTTTACGAAGCTATCGATTCTTGAGGATACTGCCATGATTGCCTTGCGAAGTACGGCGTTGTTGTTAGCGGTCCTGCTCCCCTGCCTCGCGGCTAACGCGCAGGATAAAGCTACTCAACCCTTAGCGCCGATGGCACGCGACGCAGATCCGTTGTTCGAGGTAGCTACCATCAAGCCCGCGGATCCCAACGACCGCAACCAGGGCTTCCGTCTGGAGGGTCACCGGATCTCCATCGAAAACAACACGATGACAAACATCATCTGCTTCGCCTACTCGATCCAAAAGACCCAGATCGTCAACGCGCCGCAGTGGTTCAATGAGCAGCCCTGGAACATCGACGGCGTCCCCGATACGGAGGGCAAGCCAAACTGGGTTCAGTATCGCCGAATGCTGCAGAAGCTGCTCTCCACGCGGTTCGGTCTGGTGATGCATCCCGACAAGCGCGAACTCTCGGTATACGCGCTCACCGTCACGAAGAACGGCCCAAAGCTGGAGAAGAGCAAGAGCGATCCGGATGCACTGAGCGACTCGTCGGGTCACGGTGTTGGTCCGGCACAATACATGAAGTTCACCAACGTCAGCATGACCGACTTTGCCAAGGTCATGGAGCTGATGGTGGACAAGCCGGTCGTCGATCAGACCACTCTCGCTGGCCGCTACGATTTCACCTTGCTCTGGACTCCAGACACAATGCGCTCCACGGAGCCGGACACCGCACCGGGACTCTTCACCGCTGTCCAGGAGCAACTGGGATTAAAGCTGGAGGCCACGCGCGCACCGACGGATGTGTTTGTCATCGATGCCGCGACACGGCCGACGCAAAACTAATTGCAGCCGACTCGACCCCCGCTTAGGCCGCTTCCGTCTTGATCCGGTTCTTCCAATGCGACACCACAAACCAGACAAAGCCCACCACCAACACCACCTCCACCGCTAGATGGAACCTGTGGAAGACCGCCTGAAATCGCGGATCGCTGTTCCACGACGCGCCCAGCTTCATCCCGATATACGCCAGCGCATAGCACCACGGCCACGACCCCACAAACGTGTAGATGTGGAACCTCACCTGGTTCATCTTCGCGACGCCCGCGGGAAACGCAATGAACGTCCGCACGATCGGCAGCATGCGCCCGATCAGCACCGCAATCGACCCGAAGCGCGCAAAGAAGTCGTCCACGCGGTCCAGATCGCGCCGGCTGAGCAGCAGCCAACTGCCATACCGCTCCACCATCGGCCGCCCGCCCTTTGCCCCAACCCAGTACGCCGGAATAGATCCCAGATTCGACGCAATCGACGCCAGGGTTGCCAGCACGATCAGGTCCATCTGCGAGTGCGCGAGCGCTGCGCCCGCCAGCGGCATGATTACTTCCGAGGGAATGGGAATGCAGGCCGACTGAATCGCCATTAGCCCAAACATCACGGCGTACTTGCCGACCACACTCAGGCTCACCCACAATGCAATGATTTTTTCAGACATTCAGTGCAGTATAACTGCGGGACTGTCGCCGCTGCCCGGCACTTCGCGCGCCGTAACCCGGAAAAATGGTTACTGAAAAAAGTCATGGTTACTAAAAAGTCTTGGACTTCTTCCTTCCATCCGCATCAAATAACCGAGTCCGCAATCTGCGGGCGGCATCAAAATATTGAATCAAAGCGACTTTTTCTTTCACGAAAATAGTCGAACTAAAAGGACACGAAAACAAATCGTACTGAAAAGGACGATTCCCTTATATGGACACACTTATTTTGAACCTCTGCGGCCTCTGGTTTTGGCTGACTCGCAAATACCGCGCGACACAATACAGCGAAGTTGCCGGTACCCTGAACTCCGCCCGAGTCTATCTGTGGAGCGACTACGCCACACGCGCCTCGACACGCGATCGCGGCTCCCTGCTCCCCCACCAACTCGAAGCGCTCACCATCCTGGAGCGCCACGGAACCCTGGTCTCCGAAACCTCCCGCCGCTTCGAGTCCCTCAGCGACTGCTGCAAATTCGTCGCCGAAGAACTCTCGGAGCAGCCCCCAAAAGCCGCCTGACCGCGACCGTTTGTCATTCTGAGCGCAGCGAAGAATCCCCGCATTGGCTTTTGTTGTTGCCTGTTCTTGCGGGTGCCCCATTGCCTCATGTTCGACGCCGTCCCACCGCGTCGACTGTGGGGTTACTCGCTCCTCATTCCCCGCCTCCGCATCGAACGATCCCACCCCTGTGGGGGAAGGGGTACCATCGGATCGAATCTATGCGACGTAAATTTACCGTACTCACGCTCTCACTCCTGCTCACGCCC
>DASWCA010000453.1:0-22676 GCA_036390355.1 Acidobacteriaceae bacterium | reverse complement strand
ACCCCAGCCGATCCACCAGCCGGGCCAGTTCAATCGAGTTCTGCAACGCCTGCCCAGCCATGCTCCCCGCCGCCACCGGCGACTGGTCCAGCACTGACAATTTCAACCCTGAATGCCTGACATCTCCCATCACACCTGATTTGATGTGCCAGCGGCACCATCGACCCAATCACCGATCGCCGGGCCCCCCACATCTCGAATCGTCAACGCGCAGCAGAAATCGGCTACTCTGGAAAGCGACTTCCACTACAGCGAGGAACGGCGAATGAAGTTGCGCGCGCTTGCATGTCTCCTGATCCTGAGCAGCACGATCCCCAGCACTCGTCTGCCGGCGCAGCCGGTCACCAGCGTGACTCGGCAAGCCGACGGCGTGGTGCTCACCATGCAACCGGGGCTGCTGCGCCTGCAGGTCATGTCGGACGACGTGATTCGCGTCACCTACGTCAAGAGCGGCCAAATCCCGCAGACGAAGAGCTTCTCGGTCATACTGAAGCCAGCCCCCAGCCTGAAGTGGCAACTTCGCGAGACCTCGAATGCGGTGATCGTCGAGACCTCGTCCGTCAAGGCGCGCGTCGACCGCAAGACCGGCGCCGTCGAGTTTCTCGATCGGGCGAACCATTCCATCCTCGCCGAGAGCGCCGGCGGTCGTGAGATTTCGCCTGCAACTCAGCCCGGCGTCGAGGGCACGCTGGTTCGTCAGTCCTTCGTTCTCGCGCCAGGCGAGGCCATCTATGGACTCGGCCAGCATCAGCAGGGCGTGTGGAACTATCGCGGTCACTCGGTGCGGCTGTTGCAGGAGAACCGCGAGGTGGGCATCCCCGTGATTCTGTCGAGCCGGGGCTACAGCCTGCTCTGGGATAATCCGGCGGTCACCAACGTCGATGTTGGCATTGCGGCGGATCCCAACGCGATCCGCTGGACCTCCGAAGTCGGCGACGCGGTTGACTACTACTTCATCCATGGCCCCACGCCCGACGCGTCGATGCGTCACTACCGCGAGCTAACCGGCGAAGCGCCTCTAATGCCGGAATGGCTGCTCGGCTTCTGGCAATGCAAGGAGCGTTACCGCACCCAGGACGAAGTTCTCAGTGTGGCGCAGAAATATCGCGACCTCAAGCTCCCCATCGACGGCATTATTCAGGATTGGCGCTACTGGCCTGACAATTCCTGGGGCTCGCACCAGTTCGACCCCGCCCGCTATCCCGACCCGGCCGCGATGGCCGCGCAGCTCCACGATATGCACTTCCATGTCCTCATCTCGGTCTGGCCGAAGTTCGATCTCGGTACCCCCAACTTTCAGGGGTTGCAACAGGCCGGCGCATTGTTCGATCCCGTCATCCCGTACGTCTTCCCCAAAGGGCAGGGCAAATGGTACGACCCCTTCGCGCCCCAGGGCCGCGATCTCTATTGGAAGCAAATCTCATCGGAGATATTTACGAAAGGATTCGATGGCTGGTGGCTCGACGCACCAGAACCGGAACTGTCCGGCAAATGGGGCGAGTTCCGCGGCTTTCGGACCTCTGCCGGCCCGGGCGCGCGCGTCTTCAACGCCTATCCGTTGATGCACTCGACCGGCATCTATCAGGGACAGCGTGCGCAGACCGATCAGCACCGCGTCGTCATCCTCACGCGATCGGCCTACGCCGGCCAGCAACGCAATTCCGCAATCACCTGGTCGGGCGACATCGGCAGCAGTTGGCAGGTCCTGCGCGAACAGATTCCCGCGGGCCTCAACTTCTCCGTCAGCGGCGTTCCGTACTGGAATACCGATATCGGAGGCTTCAGCGGTGTCAGAGATCCCTCCGATCCGAAGTACGGTGAAATCTTCGCACGATGGTTCCAGTTCGGCTCGTTCTGCCCGATGTTCCGGGTCCACGGCAGCGCTCCCGCCGGCGGTACTGGCCCCGGCAAGGAGTATTGGCGTTTCGACGATGCGACGCAATCCATTTGGCGCACCTACGCCAATCTCCGCTATCGCCTGCTGCCCTACATGTATTCCGTCGCATGGCAGGTCACCAGCGCAGGCAGCAGCATTATGCGACCGCTGGTGATGGATTTTGCCGATGACAAGCAAGCTCTCAGCATCGGAGACCAATTTCTTTATGGTCCATCGATCATGGTCAACCCAGTGACCGCGCAGGGCGCCGTCACGCGCACGGTCTATCTGCCGGGCCAGAATCGCTGGTATGACTTTTGGACCGGCGGCACTGAGTTGTCCGGCAGGTCGATCGATGCGCCTGCGCCTCTCAACCGAATGCCGCTCTACGTCCGCGCCGGCTCGATCCTTCCCATGGGGCCGCTGATCCAGTATGTCGGGGAGAAGCCAGCCGATCCTATCGAGCTCCGCGTCTATCGCGGAGCGAATGGCTCATTCACGCTCTACGAGGACGAAGGCGACACGTACCATTACGAAAAAGGCGTCTACGCGACCATCCCAATCACGTGGAACGACGCAACGCACACGCTGACACTCGGCCAACGTAAGGGAAGCTTTCCTGGGATGCTGCAGCAGCGAACCTTCAATGTCGTCCTCGTAACGGCAAACCGCGGCATCGGCGTAGACGTCACGGCGAGCCCTGATCGGACCATCACATACGCAGGTCGGCCACTCGCAATCAATTTCGGCAAATGATTCGCTGAAACGCGGAAGCACATGAACTAAGATGGCCGTCATGGAAAAGGACACCCAAACTGCGGGGCTGACGCGCCGCGAACTGCTGCGCCTCTCGACTGCCGGTGCGACCGTGCTCGGCGCTCGCATGTTGCTACCGGACTTCGGCGCATCTGCCGCGCAGCCGACGGCCGCCGCGAAAGCCAATGCAAACCAATACGCCAACCTGCTGCGAACCTGGTGCGACGGCCTGCTCACCCACCAGGTGATGGCGATTCAGGATCCCGCGCTGCATGGCGGTCTTCTATGTCCAGCCTGCGGAATGATCCACGGGCGCTGCGCAGACGCGATTTATCCGTTGCTGCACATGGCGCATACGACCGGGCAGGCAAAGTATCTGGAATCCGCGCTCGCGATGTACGAGTGGGCCGAAGTCCAGGTGAGCCAGGCCGATGGAAGCTGGATCAACGATGTCTTCCTCAGCAACTGGAAGGGCATCACGGTCTTCCACTCGATTGCACTCGCGGAAGCGCTGCACCATCACACCGAGGTTCTCGACAAGGCGACGCGGCAACGCTGGACCGATCGCCTCGCGCGCGCCGCAAAGTTTCTCGATGGCTTCATCACCATCGAGACGGGAAATATCAACTATCCCATCACGGCGTCGCTGGCTTTCGCTCTTTGTGCCGAGGTGTTGGGCGAGCCGCGGTATCAGGATCGCGCTCGACAGCTCGCCCACGCGAGCCTCAACAACTTCACGACGAACAACCTGATCTTCGGCGAAGGTCACCCGTTCGACGTCACCACGAAAAAGGGTTGTCATCCCGTCGATCTTGGCTACAACGTCGAAGAATCCCTTCCGGCATTGGCGTTGTACGCGCTGCTGACGAAAGACCAGGCCGTGCTCGAGAAGACGATCGCGGCGCTGCGCACGCACATGGAGTTCATGCTGCCCGACGGCGGCTGGGACAACAGTTGGGGCACGCGCAACTACAAGTGGAGCTATTGGGGAAGCCGCACCAGCGACGGCTGTCACCCAGCGTATGTTCTACTGTCGCCGCACGAGCCGAAGTTCCGCGAGGTCGCCCAGCGCAACCTGGAGTTGATGGCCGCCTGCACTCACGATGGCCTGCTGTATGGAGGTCCGGATTACTTCGAACACGGCGATCGGCCCTGCATCCATCACACGTTCACGCACGCAAAGGCGCTGGCCACGGTGCTCGATCGCGGTAGTGATTATCTTGCACCCGCCGAGCGGCTTTCGTTGCCGCGCGACGTCGCTACCGGCCTCAAACACTATCCCGAGATCGGCACACGCCTTGCGTCGATTGGTCCATGGCGCGCGACGGTCACCGAGTACGACTGGGAGTACGTCGAGCGCGTACAGCAGGGAAATGGTGAAACGGGCGGAGGCGGATGTGCCTCTGGAGGAGCGATGTCATTCTTGTTTCATCGCAATCTCGGGCCCATCCTGGTTGCCAGCATGACGCAGTACCAGGTGATTGAAGTCTCGAATCAACAAGCATTCACCGAGGCGTCGCACATGACTCTGACGCCGCGCATCGAGTGCAAAGGTGCCGCAACGTATACCAGCCTCAGCGACTTCGATGCCAAGGTCACGGCGACTGATTCCGCTGGCCAGATTGGGTTCGACGTGAACGGCCGCCTGCTTACCGCAGCGCATCATCCGCTGCCGACGGGCGAAGTTCACTACCACCTGACTTACCGGCTCACGGACACATCCGCGGTCCTTACCGCGACGGCGAGCGGCGTCACGGCACCCGCCTCGCCATTGCAGTTCATTGTTCCCGTCGTATCGCGAGCCTCGGAGACTGTTGGACAGCCTTCCGCGGGCGTTGTCTCGATTACGAAACCCAAGGGAGTTGTCACCATTCGCACGGATTCAGCGCGCGGATTCGAGCCCGTCCCGAAAGAGAGGACCTTCAATCTCGTTCCTGGCTTCGAGTGCGTGCCAATCATCGTCACCATGGAACTCGGCAAGCCGTTGTCCATCACGCTCGAAACGACGTTTCACGCGTAGCGCTCAATCTTCCACCGGAGTCGCTCTCCGCGGTGCAAGCTTCACCGGCTCCGACGCTTCGCTGACGCCATACTGACCCACAGCGAAGATCGTATAGGTAGCTGTCTCACCTCGCTCCGGCGCTGGTTCGGTGAACTTCGGAGTCGTCAGTCCGGTTGCTACCGTCTTCGCTGCCGGTTCGAGCGAACTCATTCGCTCCACCCGATAGAATCTCGCTTCGGGCACTGGGTTCCAAGTCAGCACCAGGCTCCCGCGCAACACTTCAGCCTTCGCACCCTCCGGAGCGGTAACCTTCACACCGGCAATCGGCAGTGGTCCATAGACACAGAATTGGCCAGTGCCAATATTCTCGGAGCCGAAGCTCGCAAGGTAAACGCGGCCATTCGCAATCGTTGGCGGCGCCATCTTTGAGTACTCCTGGCAATCGTCGCGCGACGGCACTTCGAGCGAGTTCCACAACTCGTGGCGAATGTCGTCCGCGTCGTACGCGTGCAGGACGCCGGGCCGCGACTCGTGCCAGGAGTCGCCAGTCGCATGGATCGCCGCCCAGAGAATGCCATCACGGCCGCCATTGGCGGAGAGCGAAAGCATTGCGCCGGGATGTCCCTGGTTCGGGATGTCGCGGATTGCTACCGGAGTCTCGCCGATCTTTTCACCGTCGAACTTGTAGATCTTCGCCTTGTCGCGTTGGCCCCAGACATACAGCAGCGCACCTTGCTTCGCGCTCTTCCAGTAGACGAGGCTGTGCAAATGCGAAGCGGTTGCCTGGAAATGCTGTACCGCGTGCTCATCTCCCAAGTGGCCAAGATGACGCGTGTCGAGCGTATAAAGCACGCCTTCCTTGCCGCCGCCGATCACCAGATGCGTACCCGGAATCAGGGTCGCGCCGGAGGAATCCAGGTCCAGGTCCTTTGCGTCCAGGAGCGCATGATTCGTCGGCGTGAACCAGTCCAGCAGCTTCAACTGCGGCGTGAGCTTGAGGAAGCTCTCGCTGAAATTCTGGATACCGTCCCAGCTTCCGTTGCCGCTCGCAACGTACACATTGCCGTCCGCGTCCACCGCCGGACCCTGTCCAGACTGCCAGATGCTCGCCTCCGAGCCCGTGGGCGATGTGTTGAAGACCGCGGTCTGCGCAACCGTTTGCGCGTCGTAGGCCATCACGTAGCCGTGATATGGCTCCCGGTCGCAGTGCGACGCATAGCCCACATACACCATGCCGTTGGCCAGCATCAGCCCCGGGCGTTGATTCTGCATCAGCGCATTGAAGCCGTCGGCCTTGATCACGACCGGGCTCTCCGGCAGGTCCGCGCCGGTGGCGAGATCGAGCTCGTGCAGCCGCTGGGTGTAGCCCGAGCCCGCCCGCGTCAGCGCCACGACGTACAGCGCGCCCCGCGTCTTGTCGATCACTGGAGTGCCGATGATGCCCATCTGTCCATTGATGTCCAGGCAGCCAAAGTTTGCGCTATGCAGATTCGGCGGCGTGCCGAAGTTCACATGCCAGATCGGCGCGGTTGCCGCTGGATCGTTCGCGTCGAAGGCGTAGACGCTATTGTTCACCGTGGTGACGTATACGATGTCATGGGTTCCGCCGGCGACCTGCACGGCCGTTGCCACCAGCGGCTGGGTATAGAGCTGATCGTCGACCACACGTTTGAACAGCATCCCGAACTGCGCTTTGTTGACGTTCCTCGGGGTCAGAAGCGTTTCGCGCAGATTGGCGCCCGTCCGCGAATTGTCATTATGCTGTGTGAGGACATCCACCTGCGCATGGGCTGGACGGCAGAGCGGCAGTAGGGCAAGGGCGGTAGACATAGCCGCCATCAGACGGCGGCGGCTCGTCGAGCGAAAACCGAACATGTGCATCTATCTATTCTGCCCGAGGTTTTCGAGGGTCATGCCTCGCCACCCTGCTACCATTAATTGCTGACCCAATCATGACGATCCCCACAGACCCAGCTTCCCCCATCCGCGTCCGCATCGCACCCTCTCCTACGGGCGACCCGCACGTCGGCACTGCCTATATCGGCCTGCTCAACTTCATCTACGCACGCCAGCGCGCGGGGAAATTTGTCCTTCGCATCGAGGACACCGACCGCGCCCGTTTCGTCTCGACCTCCGAGCAGATGATCTTCGATTCCCTGCGCTGGCTCGGCCTCACCTGGGACGAAGGTCCTGACGTTGGCGGTCCATACGGCCCTTACCGGCAGTCGGAGCGAACGGAAATCTATCGCGAGCACGTTGAAAAGCTGCTCGCCAGCGGCCATGCCTACCGCAGTTACGAGACCGCCGAAGAGCTTGACGCGATGCGCAAATCGCAGCTCGCTGCCAAGCTTCCGCCACGCTACAACGGAGCCCACCGCGAGCTTTCCTCCGCGCAGATCGCCGCGTTCGAGACAGAAGGGCGTCCGTCCGTCATCCGTCTGAAGGTTCCGGTCGAGGGCGAGACCACCTTCCGCGACGAGCTTCGCGGCAACGTCACCTTCTCGCACAACAACGTCGACGACCAGGTGCTGCTGAAGTCCGACGGCTTCCCTACTTACCACCTCGCCAACGTGGTTGACGACCACCTGATGCACATTACGGACGTCATTCGCGCTGAAGAGTGGATCTCTTCCACGCCTAAACATGTGCTGCTGTACAAGGCATTCGGCTGGGACCTGCCGCGATTCTGGCATATGCCGCTTCTGCGCAATCTGGACAAGAGCAAGATCTCCAAGCGCAAGAATCCCGTCTCGCTTATCTATTACCGGGAGAGCGGGTTCCTGCCCCAGGCGCTGCTCAATTTTCTTGGGTTGATGGGCGGAGGCATGCCCTCCGGTGGCGCCGGTCAAGGCAGTGACGATCGTGCCACCAACCTTGCTTTCGAAATCTTCACGCTTCCCCAGATGCTCGAACGCTTCGTCTTCGAGAAAATCTCGCTCGGCGGCCCCGTCTTCGACCTCACGAAACTGAAGTGGCTGAACGGTGAGTACCTCCGCGCGCTTTCGCCCGAAGCTTTCTTTCAGGCTCTCCGCGAGGTCGTCTTCTCCGACGAACATCTGCGCCGAATCGTCCCGCTGGTGCAGACGCGCATCGAAATCCTTGCACAGTTCGGCGACATGACCGACTTCTTCTTCAAGGACGAGGTCATGCCCGCGCCCGAGGTCTTCGTCCCGAAGAAGCGCACTCTTGAAGAGACCCTGGCCTTTGCCGCCGAGCAATTGACAGTGCTCGAAGCCACGCCGTTTACCGTGGAAGACCTGGAACCTGCGCTGAAGCAACTTGGCGTCGACAAAGAGTGGCCGGTCAAGGACAACTTCATGCTGCTGCGGGCGATTCTGACCGGCAAGACTGCCAGTCCACCTCTGCTCGAATCGCTCATCGTCTTCGGCAAAGCGCGCTCCTTGGACCGTCTCCGCCGCTTCCTCGATACCCAGAAGAGGGCCAGGAAGTAGCGGATAGGGCGATAAGTGCGGGCCTGGAGGCCATTTTGTATTGATAGGACAACCTTCAGGCGTTCGCTGCCATCGCAGTAAACCTGAGCCCTACGCAACGATGGCTGCTGTTGTTCTCAATCCCGAACGCGCCGGCGAGCCTTCAAAGCCTTCGGCGGCTACCGCTACCGTGGTGGACGAAGCGCGTTTCCTGCTGGCATCGATCGTGGCTTCGTCGGACGACGCTATCATCAGCAAGACCCCCACGGGCATCATTACCAGTTGGAACAATGGCGCCGAAGCCATCTTTGGATACACGGCGCGAGAGGCCATCGGAAGGCACATCTCCCTGCTCGCCGTCCCCGGGGACGATCAGGACATGTCGAGGATCGTCGAGCGGGTGATGCGCGGCGAGCGCATCGATCACTACGAGACGAGGCGGCGCGCAAAGAACGGGGAAGTGCTGAATATTTCGCTGACAGTGTCGCCAATTCGCGACGACAGCGGAGAGATCATTGGAGCATCCAAGATAGCTCGCAACATTACTGCGCGGAAGAAGACGCAGGACGCCCTGCGAAGCAGCGAAAAACTGGCTGTCATGGGCCGGATGGTTGCGTCGATCGCGCATGAGATTAACAACCCGCTCGAAGCTATCACGAACCTGCTTTACCTTCTTCAAGGACAGAATCTCGATCCGCAAAGCAGCCTGTATATTGGCCAGGCTCAGCGGGAATTGGCAAGGGTGGCCGCCATCACCGCGCAGACCCTGAAGTTTTATCGAAACGCAATCTTGCCAGTTCGAATCGAAATCTCAGACATTCTGGATGAGACGATCGAGTTCCACAAACTGACGCTCCTGCGTTCGAACATCCACGTGGAGAGAAGGTATCGGCCAACGCCGACGATCCTCTTTCGCGAAGGTGAGATGCGACAGGTCTTCATGAACCTGATCAGCAATGCGGTGGATGCCATGCCCAAAGGCGGAAGGCTCTCTGTTCGCCTCCGCGAAGCCGCACATCCAGTGACCGGCGAGCCTATCGTTCGCATTACGGTAGCCGACACGGGCATGGGCATGGACGGCGTCACCCTCAAACATCTCTTTGAGCCGTTTTACACCACCAAGGGCGCGGCGGGTACGGGCCTGGGGTTGTGGGTTTCGGCGGAGATCGTCAATAAACATCAGGGGCGCATTCAGGTCCGAAGCAGTCAGAAGCCTGGCCGCATGGGCACCGTCTTCGTGCTACATCTTCGACCAGAAGCATTCGTTGGATGACAACGGTAGCGTGCAATTGCGCGCTATGAGCTAGTCGAGCGCGCGAACCACTCATCTCACTCAAGCAATTTTCGCAGCCAAGCGGTAAAGTGGATCGACCGTGCTTGAAAGGGAATTGACAATGGGAAAGTGGACGCGACGGGATTTGGTGAAGGCTGGGCTGGCGGCATCGGTTGGGGTGATTACGAGGAACGATCTACTGGCTGAATCGCGTGAATCGCGAAGTTCGGCTGCGGCTCCGGCGTTTGCGCAGAGCGGCGCAGAACCGATTGGGGCGGATCAGCCCAACACTCTGCGTGACCGGTTGCTGCTGGACCATGGCTGGCGCTTCGCCCTGGGCAACGCCGACAATCCCGACAAGGACTTCGGATTCGGCAAGCTGCGGCGAGAAGGGACGTTCGCTAAGGCGGGGCGTGTGGATGGGCCGGCCGCGCCGCGTTTCGACGATTCCGCGTGGCGGAAGGTGGACCTGCCACACGACTGGGCGATTGAGCTTCCGTTCATCAACGATCAAATTCTGGTCGAGCATGGCGGCAAGCCGCTTGGCCGCGAGTATCCGGAGACCAGCGTTGGTTGGTATCGACGCGAATTCGTGCTGCCGGCAGCGGATGCGGGCCGGCGTATCTGCGTTGAGTTCGACGGAATCTTCCGCAATGCGACGTTGTTCTTCAACGGCCACTATATTGCCGAAAACGTGAGCGGGTACGCTCCTCTGAATATCGACCTGACGGATTTTGCAAACTTTGCGAGCGAGGTCGCCGGTGCGGCTGGAACGGGTGCGCAGGCACCAGGAACCAATGTTCTGGTGGTGCGAGTCGATGCTTCGCTCGATGAAGGGTGGTTCTATGAGGGGGCGGGAATCTATCGCCACGCGTGGCTGACAAAGACTGCGCCGGTGCACATCGCCCGCTGGGGCAATTATGTTCGGACGGAATTTGGGAAAGCAACCGGAGTTATTACAGATTCCGATCCGGCCACGGTATTCGTAAGCACGGAAGTTGCGAATGAGAGCAATGCGGCGGTTTCCGGGCGAGTTCATACGACGCTCCTGGATGCTGCGGGCAAGACGGTCGCGACGGCAGCGTCGGAGCCGGCGACGATTGCAGCCGGCGATGGGCACACGTTTGCAATGCGTGCCACGGTGGCTCGGCCCGCGCTGTGGTCATGCGAAGAGCCGAATCTGTACCGCGCCGTGAGCACGCTGGAGGTGGACGGCAAGGTTGTCGATCGGGATGCGGCGACATTTGGGATCCGTACGCTGAAATTCGACGCGGACAAGGGGTTCCTTCTGAACGGCAGGCCAGTGAAGATCAAAGGAACATGCAATCACCAGGACCACGGAGGCATTGGCGCGGCGATTCCGGACCGGATTCAGGCTTACCGGCTGGAGCGGCTGAAGTGGATGGGCTCGAACGGATGCCGTACCTCGCACAACCCGCCGACGCCTGAATTTCTGGACGCGTGCGATCGCATGGGCATCCTGGTGATGGACGAGACGCGCATGATGTCGTCGAACCCGGAAGGGTTGAGCGAGTTGGAGCGCCTGATTAAGCGCGACCGAAATCATCCGAGTGTCGTGATCTGGTCGCTGGGCAACGAGGAGCCGGAACAGGGGAACACGCGTGGCGCGAGGATTGTGGCTTCCATGAAGCGCTTGCAGCGGAAGCTGGATCCTTCACGAGTTTCGACAATGGCGATGAACAACGGATATGGCGGCGCCGGGGTTTCGACCGTGGTCGATGTGCAGGGGTTCAACTACAACGATGGCAAGATCGACGCCTATCACAAGGACCATCCGCAGCAGCCGATGATTGGAACAGAGACGGCGAGTACGTTGGCAACGCGCGGCATCTACGCGAACGACAAGGCGCGCGGCTATATGAGCGCGTACGACTCGGAGAAACCGTCCTGGGGAAATACGGCCGAGGAGTGGTGGTCGTTCTATGACGAGCGGGAGTGGCTCGCCGGAGGTTTTGCATGGACCGGATTCGACTATCGCGGAGAAACGACTCCTTACAAATGGCCATGCATCAGTTCTCACTTCGGAATTCTGGATACCTGCGGATTTCCCAAGGACACGGCCTACTATTACAAGACTTGGTGGGGAGCCGAGCCGTTCCTGCACCTGCTGCCGCACTGGAACTGGGAGGGGAAAGAAGGCCAGGAGATCGAGGTCTGGGCCTACTGTAACCAGGATAGTGTCGAATTATTTCTGAATGGCGCGAGCCTTGGATCGCAGCCGGTGAAAAAGAACGGGCATCTGGTCTGGAAGGTCAAGTATGCGCCTGGAACACTCGAAGCGAAGGCGAGCAAAGGCTCCAAGGTTGTGCTGACGGAGAAGCGCGAGACGGTTGGACCGGCCGCGAAGATCGTCGCGATAGCCGACAGGACGAAGATCGCGGCGGACGGGCAGGATGTGGCTGTCATCCACGTAACGATTGTGGATACCCAGGGCCGCACCGTGCCCACCGCAGACAACAAGGTGGCATTTGCAGTGACTGGGCCGGGGAGTGTGCTCGGAGTCGGCAACGGCGATCCGAGCTGCCACGAGTCCGACAAGGGCCCTGATCGGAGCGCATTCAACGGGCTTTGCATGGCGATCGTTCAGAGCAAGCGAGGAGTGACGGGGCCGATTGCGGTCGCGGTGTCATCTCCCGGTTTGGAGGCTGCCACGGTTGCAGTGACGACGGCGTCCGCGCCGCTGATTCCCATTGCGGAGTAGGCCGAATATCGTCGCGCGGGAGCACGTGCCTTATCCTTTAGGCATATGAGACATCTGCTGCGCGGCGTGGCGCTGACGGTGCTGCTGGGGACGGCCGGGACGCGGATGGCCCGTGCGATCGAGGTAAAGATTTCGGCGTTAGCGCTGGAGAGGACCCTGCGGGCGCAGTTGTTCAATGGCCCCGATGGCCGCTACTACATGCGCGGCGGGCCGACCACGCCATGTTTTGTCTATGCCGAGTCGCCGCATGTAACGTTCAAGGACGATCGCGTCCTCGTGCATGTGCACACGCGAGCGAAGCTGGGAACGGGTTTGCACGGGGCCTGTATCGGAGTCTCGCTGACCACGGAGGCGGACGTCTCGCTCATTCCGGATGCTGAGGGCGAGTCGGTCGGCTTTCGCGATGCGCGGATCGAGCGGTTGAGCGAGTCGAAGGAACTGAACTTTCTGCTGGAGCCGTTCCTCAGCCACAAGCTTCCCTCGCAGATGAAGATGAATGCGGCAGACCTGATGCGTGAGCTGCTGAGCCAGTCGGTTGCGGCGACGGGTTACACGCTGACGCTGACCTCGCTGAAGCTTCATTCGATGCTGGTCGACCACAATGCGCTGGTGGTCGATGTGGACGCTGCTATGAGCGTCGAATAAGCTGTCGACGCCAATCACTCCGAAAGTCTGCGCCGGCGCCAGAGCACCCACTCTTCTCAAGCGCCCGCTTTGCAAGGTTTTTCTGTCCGAAGTTTCTTTAGGGGATTTATTTCCTTGACAGCCGCAACGCTGGCTCACGATAATCCTTGCCGACCTTCTTCCGAGTACTCTCAGGCCCACAGAAAGCTAAAATCTGCATCCTTTCTACCGAGGCGCTATGAATCACAAAAGACACACATTTCACCGCAGCTCTCCGCTGTCAGCGTGGAGAGTATTGTCGCTGCTTCTCCCTCTGCTTCTGCTCCTGACTGTGCGCGCGCTCATCGCGCAGACCAGCGGAACCGGTTCAATCGAGGGGACGGTCACCGATCCTTCCGGTTCGGTGGTGCCCAATGCATCGGTCAAAGCGGTAGAGACCTCAACCGGGGTAAGCACTGCGAGCACCACGACTGGAGCTGGGCATTTTGTGCTCTCTCTGCTGCAGCCGGGCACTTACAAAGTCACCGTGGCGGCATCCGGTTTCGCAACGCTCACGCAAGAGCATGTCGTTGTTGCCGCGCTCGAGAATGTGGCATTGAACCCCAAGCTGGCGCTTGGGGCAGCTACAGAGACCGTCACCGTGACGGATACGCCGGCACCCCTTCAGACGGAGGACCTTAAGCTCGGGTCGAATATCGGCAACGAAACCTACGATGCGCTGCCTCTCGCTATGAACCAGTCGGCCCGCGACCCCTCCGCATTCATTGGTCTCGCCGTTGGTGTAAATAGCTTCAGTGTGCAGGCGGCGGGGCCAACGACTGCCTCGTTCAACGGCGGCCAGACCTACCAAAATGAAACCTATGTGGAAGGACTTCCGCTCACCAGCGCGGGCACGGAAAGCGATACGCGAAATCTGGCCTTTGGCGTCTCGGTGGAGGCGGTGGACCAGTTTCAGGTCGCAACGACCGGTTCCGAAGCGACCTATGAAGGGCAGGGGGTCACGAACTTCATCGTCAAGTCCGGTTCTGGCCATTTCCATGGCGGCGCCTACGAGTACTTCCGCAATACCGTCTTCGATGCGAAGAACTTCTTCACTACAGACCGCACAGCCGAGCACCAGAACGAGTACGGTGCAAACGTAAGCGGTCCGATCATTCGGAATAAGCTATTCTTCTTCGCAAACTATGACGGCTATCGCTTCTCCGCGACGACACTTCCAACCCAGCAGAATGTCCCTACGTTGAAGGAGCGTGCCGGAGACTTCAGCGAATTTCCCCAACCCATCTACGACCCCGCCACCTGCCTGACGTTCTCCTCAACCGGCGCCTGCACCAGTCGTAAGCAATTCTCGTACAACGGCGTTCTCAACGTTATAGATCCCGCGCGCCTCTCAAAGGTTGCGAAGTCTTTCGAGTCCTACCTGCCCGCACCGACGAACACCAGCATTACCCAAAACTACCTGGCGGTCCTGCCCAATCAGGTCACCAACGATGACGGCACGCTCAGGATCGATTACGACATGTCTGCGAAGAACCGGCTTTACGGAATCTTCACCCGCGGCAAGTATGCCAACCCAATCGTCGGCAGCCTTGGCGGCCAGACCGCAACCACCAACTCGGCCCTGCCGATTCCTTATACCGACGGACGAGGCGTAATCGAGTATGCGACCATGGCCCAGATCCATGACGCCTACATCATCACGCCCAATCTGGTCAATGATTTCGGCTACGGACTCAGCCGCCTGTTTATACCGCTCACCAGCGACACCGGCAGCGGCAACTATCCCAGCAAAGCGGGTCTTACTGGTTTGCCTGCAGGCATTGCGTCCACGGGGTTCCCGGATGTCTCCTTCAGCGGGAACAATAACCCGGTTAGCTGGGATGGAACCAACTCGCATGCGTTCACCGAATGGCAGACGAGCTTTACCGCGCAGGACAACATCCTGTGGACCAAGGGCAGGCACCACCTGACCTTCGGCTTCCAATGGCAGGCTCTCCAGGACAACGAAAATACTCCTCTCACCGGAACCCAGGCAGGCTTCTCCTTCAGCCCCAACGAGACGGCCAACTTCAACGGTGGAACCGGATCCAACGCCACGGCCATCAACACGGCTACAGGCCTCTCGTACGCCAGCTATCTTCTCGGAGCGGTCGACAGCAGCAGCATCGTGCAGAACGCTGTGGCCGAGACCGGAGGACGGTACAAGACCAACGCTGCATACGTTCAGGACAACATCCAGATCACGGCCAACCTCACCATCAACGCTGGCCTTCGCTGGGACGTATGGAGTCCCTTCACCGAGGTTCACGACCACATGTCGTTCTTCAACCCAAATATCGTCAACCCGGTTGCCGGAGGAATTCTGGGTGCACTTCAATTCGCCGGAAATGGCGCCGATAGCTGCGGATGCCATACCCCGGTACAGCAGCATTGGCATAACTTCGGGCCGCGATTTGGATTTGCATACAAGCTCGGCAACAGCACTGCCATTCGCGGCGCGTACGGCATGTTTTACGCGCACGCGGGTGGCGTCGGCGGACGCACCAACGGGCGTCAAGGCCTCAGCCAGATTGGTTTCAATAGCACCGGAAGCCAGTCGAGCACCGTTACCGGCCAGCCGCCTTACTACTGGGATAGCGGCGTTCCGGGAAATCCCCTCAGCCCACCCTTCCTCAATCCAAGCTACGGCATCGGGTTCATCTCCGCCTCCGCGCCTGGGGCTGCGGCGATTGGGGCTGGCCCCAGCACAGCGCAGACTTTGGTCTATGGTGATCCCGCTCGCGGAGCCCAGGCGCCTCAGTACCAGGACTTCTTCCTCAATGTGCAGCGCTCCTTTGGACCGAATACCACCCTGAGCATCGCCTATAGCGGAAGCGTAGGGCGATACCTGCCGGGCGCCGCGGTTGCCGGACAGTTCACCAACCAGATCCCCGTCAAATACCTGCCTCTGGGTTCGATTCTGACGCAGACCTTGAGTGCATCGAGCATCGCATCCGCTGCGGCGCTGGGTTTTACCGTTGCTGCTCCGTTCTCCAACTTCACAGGAACGGTTGGTCAGGCGCTCAAGCCATATCCGCAGTACAATGGCCTCAGCGATCCGTGGCTCGACGTCGGATCCTCCTCCTACAATTCATTGCAGACGACCCTGAATCGCCGCATCTCGAATGGCTTGACGTTCATGATCAACTACACCTTCAGCAAGGAGATGGACGATCTGGCCGGTGTCCGTTATCCAGGTGCAGACTACCTTGAGAATTCATTGGGGACGCTCGATCGAAGGCATGTACTGGCTTCTACCATTGTTTACAGCCTGCCCTTCGGCCCCGGCCGCAAATTCAATAGCGACAACGTGGTAGTTCGCAATGTCATCCGCGGCTGGCAACTCTCAGGAATCTTCACGGAAAGCAGCGGCGCCCCATTATCGATCGGCGGCACCTGCACCGGTGGAGGCATCATCGACGCCTCCTGTTACCCCAACCTGACTCCCGGATTCTCGGGGAGTGCTCGCCAAAGCCCCGCGTCTCCCACAACTGCCTTCGTGGCGAGCCATACGGCTTACCTGAACAAAGCCGCGTTTACAGATCCGCTCGCCTACACCTACGGAAACGCTGCGCGGACGGCGCCGTATGGGTTGTTTGCGCCCCATTTGGCCGATATCGACGTAAGCGTTCGCAGGGAGTTTCCAATCTATGAGTCTCTCAAAGTAAGCTTCCAGGCCGATGCGTTCAACCTTCCCAACAGAGTCTACTTTGCCGCCCCCGGCACAGGCATCGACTCCGCGAACTTCGGAGAGTACGGGAGCACCGCGAATCAGCCTCGCAAACTGCAGTTCAGCACGAGGATCACGTTCTGAAATCGCATCAGCCTGAAACAAAATGCGAAGCCGCCACATTCGCAATGATGTGGCGGCTTTCTTTTCCGGCGTAAGGCAATTTCTCCGCCCCTTATGGTCGTCATTCTGACGACGTCAAAATCTTTGTAGTTCGGCCCGCATCGGGTCTCTGAGCTGCGAACCGCGATTCCCGAGCTTGACAAGTCACGTACAATTAAAGATGACGAGTACAAGGAGCGCGGCCCTCGTGCCTGGCCCTACTTCTCGTCCAAGAGCTTTCTATGGCGGTGCCTTGCAAATCGATTCCAGATGCCCAAGCGACAGGTAGTCTAACGTGGCTATTTCGCAGAGAGCTGACCTGCTAATCAAGCTAACTCATTTGTTTTCTATTTTTTGCCTGTAACTGTCCGAGAATCAGATATTTGCAGGAGGTACTTTTGGCAACTAACACTAGCGCAAGCACTTAAGATACCCCCCGGGGGGGTACCTCAAGAAACGGCTCTAGTGGTAGGACCAGGTGCGCACTGGACCGACGTCAACGTGTACGAACTGCGACACGGGATAGAAGCCGACTCCGCCCGCGTGGAGCGCGAGCGCGGCATTGCGCAGAGCGGCAGTGCTGACTCCGGGGACGCGGATGTCGATCGCCTTGGCGAGCATGTGCTGGCTGTGTTCGGCGACGCCGGTGGAGGAGCCACGCGTGCGCAGGAACTGGTTGCTCTCCGGAGTGCGGTAGCCGCAGACGATGTCGATGACGCCATTCGGGCGGCCAAGCGAGGTCATCACCGCGTGAAGCAGATCGAACTCTTTCGGATCATAGTTGCTGACGTCCTCGGTCCGATGATCGCGAAGGAAGTGGTTGAGCTGGTCGAGCGCCGCGGGAATATAGGAGTTCCCGATGCGATAGACGACGTCGATGTCCTCTCCGGTGTGGAGATGGTGCATGCGGAGGTGGTACTCCTCATCCAGTGGAACGGACGATGTCGCGGGCGTTGGCCGGTGGGTGTGGAGGTTTGCAGGTTTCGAGGAGGCGTTCAATCCTACTGAAATCGCGGCAATTGCGGCTAAGGCCGCGATCTGTTTCCCAAATGTCATTCGCGCTGTTTCTCCCAGGGGTCTCAATTGCAGTGAATCCGCATTAGCGAATGAGATTTGCGTTCCTCGATTCACATGTCCAGTTTATCAAAGGCACAAGTGTGGTCACTGGCCCGTTTGTGTCATGTTTTTGTCGCGATGTGGCACTCTTAATGCATGACACTTGACCCGATCCAGATTCGCGTCCTCGGCGCATTGATAGAGAAGGAGATAGCGACTCCAGAGAATTATCCGCTCTCGCTGAACGCGCTTGTGGCCGCATGCAACCAGCGCTCGAGCCGCGACCCGGTGATGGAGTTGACCGAGGAGGAAGTGCGTCAGGCGCTGCACTCACTGGAGGACATGGGACTGACTACCGTCGTGCGGGACAGTCGCGTCGCGAAGTACGAGCATCGCTTCCGCACCGTCCTGAATTTGCGGCGGGACGAGACGGCGCTGCTATGCCTTCTCTTCCTGCGCGGACCACAGACACCGGGGGAGCTTCGCTCACGAGCCGACCGGCTGTACAGCTTCGACGGTCTCGATGCCGTGGAAAGCACGCTGGGCCGGCTGACCGCGTCAGTCGCATCTTCAGCGGGCGACGAGTCCGCGAGCGCAGCGGAAGCGCGGCCGTTCGCGGCGGTTCTGCCGCGCCAGCCGGGATCGAGAGAGTCGCGCTACATGCATTTGCTGGGCGGACCGGTCGAGGCCGCGTCGCGCGACTCCGGCCGCGAGAAGTCTGGCTCGCGCGAACTTCCGGCGTTACACCATACGTCGGGACCGGACCATGATGCTACTATTGCGGCTCGAATGAGCGACTTGGAGGCAGAGATTGTGGAGCTGCGTGCAGCGATTGCGCGAATCGAGGGCAGGCTGGGGGCCGAACAGCCAACGGAATACAGTGGCGATGCGACGATCCTAGAGTGAGGTAGCTAACAATACGCATCCTATGGTCAGGCGCCTCCTGGAGCCAGCTCTGAACCAGGATCGAGGCGGCCCCTGTGGGACGCTATGGCTAACGTTCTGAATCTTCCGGCTCACCACGCTGAGATGCCCGCATCTTCTCACGAAGAGGCGAAGCAGCCGAGGAAGCGTCAGGCGCGGTCGCGGAACTACTTCGATACTCAGGTCGAGCAGATTCTGGATGTGACCACCGACGCGATCGCGGTTCTGGACCGGAATTGGAACTTCACCTATATCAATCGCCAGGCGACGGAACTGCTCGCTGCGAAAGGCGATTTGATCGGCAAGAATATCTGGGAGCAGTTTCCCGCAGCGGACCCGGAGCGAGCGCTCGAGATACATCTGCGTTGCACCATGGAGCAAGGTGTCGAGTCGGACTTCGAGGAGTATTTTCCGGCGCCTTTGAACCTCTGGCTGTCGATTCAAGCCCGAGCCTCCGACGACGGCATTGTCGTCTTCTTCCGCGACATTACCGAGCGGAGAGCAGGCAAGCAGGCGCTGCAGGAGCAGCAGGAACTGCTCTCGGTGGTGCAAGCGAATGCTCTTGCCGCGACCTGGGACTTCGAGTTGGCGACAGGACGGTTGACCTTTGGGCCGGGCTCATTTCCGCTGTTCGGCCAGCCTTTGTCGGAGCTGTCGACGCTGGAATCGCTCGAAAGGATCGTCGTTCCATCCGATCTCAAGCGGGTCCGGAAAGCGGTCAGCGAGGCGCTTCGAAGTCCGGCGATCGTCGTGGCGGAGTTCCAGATCGTTGCGGATGACGGCAGACGCGTCTGGCTCGAGTGCCGGGGACGCGCGATCGATCAAGACGGCATTCCAACTCACCTGCGCGGCCTGACGCTCGACATCACCGAGCGCAAACGCAGCGAGGAAGCTCTGATTGCCAGCGAGGCGCGCTATCGCGTGCTTGCCGACCTGAATCCGCAGGCCATGTGGATGGGAGCACAGGATGGGAAGATCACTTATGCGAACCAGCGGTTTCTCGACTACACCGGCTTGATGGCCGAGACGATGGACGGATCAGGGTGGCTCAACGCCTTCTATATTGAGGAGCGTGAGCGCGTGCAGGAGACTTGGGCGCGCTCGGTACTTACCGGGATCGACTATGACATCGAGGCCCGCATGGTGCGTGCGAGCGATGGCGCGGTCCGCTGGTGGCGGTTGCGTGCGCTGCCTGTTCGCGACGAGTCGGGAATTGTCCTGCATTGGCTCGGCGTGGGTATGGACATCCATGACAGCAAGACGGCCGCCGAAGGATTGCGCCAGAGGCAGCAAGAGACGGAGCGGCAACGCGCCGAGCTTGAGACGGTGTATCAGACAGCGCCTGTTGGCCTGGCGCAGTTTGATCCGGTCGAGTTTCGCTATCTGCGCCTGAACGAGCGACAGGCGGAGATTCTGGGGCTGCCATCCGACCAGATCGTCGGGCACACCTACGATGAGATTGCACCGATCAGCGGGATGCGGGAGATGTTTCAGCTTGCCGCCGCGGGCCATTCGGTGAAGAACCAGATTGTCGAAGGCGAACTGGCCACACGTCCCGGCGAACATCGCGTGTGGGACGTGAGCCATTCGCCCGTGTACGGAGCGGATGGAAGCATCCAGGCCATTACCGCGGCGTGGCTGGAGATCACGCATCTCAAGAAGGCCGAAGCAGCTTTAGTGCAGAGCGAGAAGCTGGCTGCTGTCGGCCGGCTTGCGAGCTCCATCTCGCACGAGATCAATAATCCACTGGAGGCGATCACGAATCTGCTTTACCTGATCGCGCAGCACGACGATCTTCCAAAGGATCTGAAGATTTACGTTCACATGGCGCAGAGCGAGCTATCGCGGGTCTCGCAGATCGCGACGCAGACGTTACGCTTTCATCGCCAGGCAGCGAAACCTACGTGGGTTTCTCCCGGCGAGCTGATTGACGCTGTGCTGAAGCTTTACTATGGGCGGCTCACCAACTCCGGCATCGACGTGCAAGTGTCTTACTCGACCGACACGCGCGTGCTGTGTTTCGAGAACGATATACGCCAGGTGCTGAACAACCTGATTGCGAACGCAATCGACGCCATGCGGGGCGGCGGCCGGCTGGTGATGCGAGCGCATGATGCCGTGCAACAAGACACCGGAAGCCGCGGCGTTCGGCTTACGGTTGCGGATACCGGCCATGGCATGCCGGCGGTTGTGCGAAGGCGAGTGTTCGAGCCGTTCTATACCACCAAAGGCTTGAGTGGCACGGGGCTCGGCCTGTGGATTTCGGAGAGCATCGTGAAGCGGCACAAGGGACTTTTGTCCGTCCGCAGCACGCAGCATCCTGTGCACCATGGGACGGTGTTTTCGCTGTTCCTGCCTTCCGCGGAAGGACCTGGGCCAGAAGCGGCGCTGCCGAATTAGTTGGGATTGGCCTCCAACCTGTCCCGCGAAGTGTACCCCCCCCGGGGGGCGGTGGTCTTAAGTTGCATGTTTGCAATGATTTACGAAAATAGACCCTCGCAAATATTTGATTTAAAGGAGGTTATAGGCAAATACTTGATTCAAAATGATTTACGGCAATCCTCGAGGATTGCCGCGCAAAAAAACCCGGCTGACGGGCCGGGGATTAACCTTCTCATTCATACTACCTTACAGTATAACAGTTTGACTATAACTCCCATGCCAACTATTTTTATGAATTTGGAGTTGTGTAAGTTATTGGTATGGAGTGGTTTGTTGCAATGAAATATTTATTGATGTGAGCGGTGGGGCTTGACATGTCGAAGAGGCACTGAAAGGGAGAGAGCCATCCTTTGCGGTTCGGGGCCCACGTTCAGTACTCCGGGATTGGGCGAAGGGGGTTTCTGAATTTCAGCTTTCAGCTGTCAGCGATCAGCTATGAGCAGGCGGTGGCGGCGAAAACGTGGATACACTGAAATGATTATGACTATAATGGTCATTTTGGGGGTGCGGAGATGGCGAGCTGGGGTATTGCGGAATTGAAGGCGAAGGCGAGCGAGGTCGTCGAAAGCGCGCAGACGAAGGGGCCGCAGGAGATCACGCGGCATGGCAAACGGGTTGCGCTGCTCGTCTCGCCCGAGGAGTGGGAGAAGAGGAACCGCACGCCCGCGCAGAATGCCCGAACCATGTCCGAGTTTTTCAAGAGTTCGCCGCTGGTGGATTCCGGCATCGATCTGCGCCGGTCACGGTCGAAGGCGCGGAAGGTCGAGCTTTGAAATATCTGCTGGATACGGACGTAGTCTCGCAGTACAAGAAGCTGCCTCCCAATCCTCGCGTGGACGCCTGGATGCAGCGCACGGACGATCGTGAGATGTACATCAGCGAAATCACGTACGCCGAACTTTGGTACGGAATCCATCTTCTGCCGCCGGGCAAGCGGCGAACGGATCTGGAGAACTGGGTGGAAGACGATCTCTACATGCAGTTCTTCAACCGTGTCGTCTGCGTCGGCCTTGGCGTTGCCAAACGATACGGCAGCCTGATGGCACGGGCCGAAAAGAAAGGATTCTCTCCGAGCGCGATGGATGCATTTATCGCAGCGATTGCCCTGTATAACGGGATGGTCGTCGCTACGCTCAACCGGAAGGGTTTCGAGCAGCTGGGTGTTGAGATTGTGGAGTTCTGAGGGGCGGGAGATCGACCCCACTCATGACGGTGAAGCTGTCATGAATGGGCACCCGGCATTGCGAGCGCAGAATCAACACCGGCTTTAGCCCCCAGGACATACTCTTCGCCGCTTTCGGCCCGAATACCGACTCTCCTTCCGCAGCCTCCCCAGGACCACCACCTCCTCATCGTTGATGCTAAAAGCTGGTTCCTAAAATGCCTTTGTGCCGGCCCTCGGCCCCAGTGGTCCTTCCCACCTTGACCGACGCAAAAACGCCGATGCCGACGCTCTTTAGCCATTGGGACATGCTTCTCGCAATACTCGGAGCAGAGACGGACTTTCTTCCGCAAACCAATGGAACAATCTCGCTCAAAAAAAGTGATCCAAACTGGGCAATGGTACGTCTTACTGAGCAATGAGATGATTGAGGTTAGACCGTAAGGACAGCCACAACAAACTCAGATGAATCGGGTTTAGGAACTTCGAAGCACTTTGCATTCAACAAGGGAGTCACTAAAAAATGCACACCACCCG
>DASWCA010000452.1:0-4705 GCA_036390355.1 Acidobacteriaceae bacterium | reverse complement strand
ATCGAGCGCGGTCTGACGGACGGCGCGGGCGGCGAGGAGTTCCTTGCGGCGGGCGTTGTGAGCGCGCTGGAGACCGACGACGAAGGCGATCGCTTCCGGGGTGAGGATTTGGGCGTAGGCGGAGGAGATGGGGGCGTCGATTTCGACGCCGGCTGGAAGTGTCGTGGACATAGACTTCCATGCTAGAGCAAAACCAGTGTTGGTGTGTTCTTTGAGGCGGAGGCTAAGGCGATGGATATAGCGTCCGTGTTCTTAGTCTAAAGGCTGGGACGATCAGGTGCGCGAGTGGATGGCGTAGTAGGGCTGATTGCTCCAGGTGGAGTTGAGGGATGGGTGGAGCGTGGCGGAGGTGGCGGTGCGGAGTTCGAAGTAGTACTGGAGCGGGTAGGGGGACGCGGTATAGGTGGCGGGGATGGCGGTCGTGTACGTGGTGGCTGTGCGCTGCATGGGGGTGGAGAGCCAGCGCTCGCCGTGGTTGACGTGGCGATACCAGAGGACGGCGGAGGTGACGGCGGGCGGTGTGGTTAGAGTGAGTCGGAGATCGCTGCCGGAATAAAAGGATGCGGCGGGGGTGTGATGGGTATCGAAGGCGGGCCGCAGAACAGGTTGAGGGGTAGGTTGCGTTGGAGAAGGCTCAATGGGCGTCAGCCCAATGCCAGGTTTGATTTCTGACACTATCTGCTGCTTCCATTTATCGAGGTCGGCGTCGATGGCAGGAAGTCGATCGGCCCAATGCCCACGACGGAATAGTGTTGACCCATAGCTAATATCGGATGAGTACACGCCATTTGCCCGGGCGGAGAAGTCTGCCCAGGCGTTACGAGCCTTCATGTAGGCAGCATAAGAGTCGGTTGCTTCTTGAGGGTTGTGTGATTGCTTGTAGAGCGAGTACAGCAGCGCTGCGCGAAAGAGGTTGGCGTAGTAGGTGCCGAGGCCGTAGAGGATGAGGATGTCTTCTTCGGCGCGGCGGAATTCTGGAGTATGAGCTTTCGTGCCCGCGGCTGTGCGGGCTGCGGCGAGGCCCTTGGTCGAGGTAGCAACTAGGGCTTCCAGCCACTGGACGACTTCGCTGGTGTTGTAGCGGGCGTTTGGTGTTCCGGAGATGAGATCTTTGGCGTGCTGGTCGATGGTGGTGAAGAGTTGCGGGTCGAGTGGGCTGATGGCGCTGACGTTGTGCGGGGCGGGATTGTCAGTGAAGAGAGGTCGCGTGGTGTACGGGAGGATAGAGGCGGGCGTGATCATCTCCGGCCAGAACTCGTGGTTGGAGGCGGAGGGGCACCAGGCGGTGGTGACGAGCGGGAGGATGCGGCTGGATGCAGCGAGCGCGGTTTCGAGTGCCGGGCCGGCAGGGCCGAAGGCTTGTTTGAGGTAGCGGTGGTAGAAGGAGGGGTCGGTGTCGGGGTTGTAGAGGTAGCGGCCCCACAGCGTGAAGGTGGTGGTGAATTTTGCGGTGTCGAGGGTGGCAGGCGCGAGAGAAGCGTCGGCGTAGGCGTCGCGGCCGCCGGGTTGGCCGGAGCCTTCGCGACCTTTGAAGAAGAGCGGCTCCATGAGTTCGAGGCCGGCGGCTCCGCAGAAGTTGGCAGCACGGCCGTATCCGGCGGCGAGCGCGGGATCGCCCCAGAGGAGGTGGCGCTGCGTGCCGGGCCAGACGCGGTAGAGGAGGTCGATACCGCTGTTCTGCTGGTAGAAATCGCCGTAGCCGTAGCGGGTGAAGTTGCGCGCGCCGCTGGAGACGGCGAAGGTTCCGGTGATGCCCTCGCGGGGGTACTCGTTGGCGCGAATGTCGGCTTGCTGGTAACCGAGGCCGAGGTGCTCGGCCCAGAATTTTGCGCCAGCTTTGACGGGCATGCCGGTCTTGATGGCCATGTCGATCATGGTCTGGTTGAGACCCTTGGCGTGCATGTCGATCTCGATGACTCGGGGCTTGCCGTCGGGAGTTCGCGCCGCTGGGATCGCGGAGAAGAGCGTTTCCCAGAAGGGGTAGCTGCCTTCGGGGATGCCGCTCTCGCCGTGGATGCGCATGGTGAGGCCAGTGATCTGCGGGCAGGCTTTGAGGATGAGGGCGAGGGCGTCGCGGCAGTAAGCGGCGTGTGTCTCCGGGGTGAGGCCGGCGATATGGTGGTCGGAGTGCGGGCTGTCCGTCCACTGATACGCGTGTGTCCAGATGCCGAGCTGGAAGTCCATGCCGCGGCGCGCAGTTTCGGCGGCGATGAATTGGAGGGCTTCCAGATTGCGCTGACGCTCGCCGGGCTGGAGTGCGGGTTCGACGTGGACCTGCTCGTAGCCGGGGACTTCGACGAGGTAGGGGTAAGGGAAGTGCAGATAGTCGCCGGTGACGCCGCGGGGGAAGTCGTAGGCAATGCCGAGCGTGAAGGCGAAGCGGTTGAAGCGCGCGGCGGCGAGGGTGTCGAGGTAGGCGGTCCAGAAGGCGCGGTCGTAGAACCAGGACTTGTCTTCGATTTCGGAACAGAAGGCGCGGGCTACGCTGCGGACTTTGTTGGGGGTGGTCTCAGTAATGGGCTCGGAGAGATGGAGTGCGAGGACGGGATCTTGCGAGGAGCGGATGCGGTCGGCGAGTTCGAGCAGGCCGTAAACGAGGCCCCGAACGTCTATGCAGAACAGGAGCACAGCCGAAGCGTCGCCGAAAGTGTGAGGAAGGAGGGAGAAACTTTCCGGGTTTTCAATACCCGCGGCGAAGGCGGTTTGTCCAGTGAGGAAATGGGGTCCAGATATCGAATCTGGAATTTGGCCATGGGGCGCTACGACAATGCGGTGCGCTGCCGACGAGTCTTTCTCCGCGAGATACGCGGGCGTGATGGCATCGCGCAGTCTTTGGAGTGCCCATCGAGCGGGCTCGGTGTTGATGAGAACGTCGTGATCGTCAACGACGATAGCAATGCGGCCGGCTTTGGGCGCGGCGTGAGCGAACTCGGCCGCGGTGAGGGATGCGGCTGCGGCACTGAGCTTCAGGAAGGTCCGGCGGGTGGCTTTCTTGGTCATCGGGTCGGCCTATGCGAAGCGCAGGGTGACGCTGCCTGCGTGGGCGAAGAAAGCTTCGGCGCTCGATCCGGCTGGCGCGGGTGTGTTGCCGGTCCAGCTTCCGGTGGTGATCCACTGGCCCGCCTTCAGCCCGCCGGTGCGGGCGGCGCCTTCGTTGGCGAGGTATGGCAGCAGGCGCATCAGGTCGCCGGAGGTGTTGGAGCCGGTACGCTTGACACGAGCCATGCCGAAAACGGAGAGAATGACTTCCTCGGTAGAGAAGTCGATGGTCTTCCAGTCCGCGCAGGGTGGGCCGTAGATGAAGCCGCCGTGCATCTGCAAATCGGCGAGTGCCGAGAAGTTGTTGGCCGCTTTGGGGTCGATCAGGCCGGACTCCAACTCCTCGATGGCGGGATGGCAACTGGCGATCGCGGAAACAACATCTTCGCGCGTGTACGGTGTTGCGCGCGGCGGCAGATCGACGCCGATGAGGAACGCGATCTCGGCCTCGAGGACGCGATAGCGGTAGGTGGGACCGCTGAGGATCGCACCGCTGGCCGCCATCCACGCTCGCGGCATGGGCGCGAAGAATGGAGTGGCGTCGGGCGAGCCGGCACCGATCTTCCAGCCGCCGATGTCTTCGTAGGCGAGTGCCATCTCGTCGTGCACGCGGGCTACTTCTTCGAGTGAGGTGGGTTGCAGTGCGGCCGGAAGGTCGGCGATGGGAGTGTGTGTGCGGCGTGCGTCGAGCAGCAGATTGGCTGCCTCGATCATGTCTTTTTCGCGTGATCCGGAAATCATTGGCGGCTCCGTTTTTGGTCCCTGACAGTGTCGCTCATGCGGACGGTCCCTGTCATGCGCTTCTAAACTCGAGCGGCGCGGGGTAGACTCGACGCATCGAACAGCTCACTCCATCTGCCGATACGCAGCCAAATAGCGCGCCGACGCTCCACCGCAGCCTGAATCTTCCGGGTGCGGTCGCATTGAATATGCTGGACATGATCGGTGTGGGGCCGTTCATCACGCTTCCGCTGATTCTGGCAGCGATGGGCGGACCGCAGGCGATGCTCGGCTGGATTCTGGGCGCGGGGTTGGCGCTGTGCGATGGCCTGGTGTGGGCCGAGTTGGGCGCGGCGATGCCGGAGGCGGGCGGGTCGTACGCTTTCCTGCGAAAGATTTATTCCGGCCGCGATGGGACGCGGAAGCTGGGACGATTCCTGGCATTTCTGTTCATCTTCCAACTTACGTTTTCGGCGCCGCTCTCCGTGGCGTCCGGCTGCATTGGACTGAGTCAGTACGCGACCTATCTGTGGCCTAAGCTGGGCGGCCACATGACGGCGCATATGTTGCATGTGGGGTCGTATAGCGCGGGTGTTGCGGCCGGACCGGCGACTCTGGTGGCAATTGCGGCTGTGCTGGTCGCCGTGTTTCTTCTGTATCGCGGGATTGCGAGTTTGCGCGTGGTGGCGACCGTAATGTGGTGTGCGGTGATGGCGCTGATTGCATGGATATTTGTTACGGGCCTGATGCACGGCCACATTGCGCGAGCGTTTACATTTCCGCCGGGAGCATTTTCTCCGACGCCGAGATTCTTCCTGGGGCTCGGCTCGGCGATGCTGATTGCGACGTACGACTACTGGGGCTATTACAACATCACGTTTCTTGGCGGAGAGGTGAAGGATGCGGCGCATACCGTGCCGCGGGCGATTCTAATCTCGATTGCACT
>DASWCA010000451.1:0-4541 GCA_036390355.1 Acidobacteriaceae bacterium | reverse complement strand
CGACCGATAATGCGGCGATGATTGCGGCGGCGGCGTGGCCGAAGTTTGTGGCGGGGGAGTTTGCGGGCGAGGGGTTGGTGGCGGTCCCGCAGTTGAAGTTGGGATAGGCCACAACCTACGACCACGGATCAATACGGATGGACGCGGATCAAAAACAAACCTTTCGCCCTTAATCCGTGCCCATCCGTGTTGATCCGTGGTCGGTTTTGGTGGCATCGCCTGTAGAATCTTAGCTGAGCAAGTTTAGACGGAAAGTGTGGACTGCACGGCGCTTTGCGCTGGATGCGGCGGTCGGTGAGCGCGAGTGGCGTCGTTGGAACTCTTCAATACTTTGAGCGGGAAGCTGGAGCGGCTGGAGCCGGTGGGCGCTCCGGCGCTGCGGATGTATGCGTGCGGGCCGACCGTGTACGACTACGGACATATCGGGAACTTCAGGACGTTTGTGCATGTCGACGTGCTGCGGCGGTTTCTGCGGCAGCAGGGAATGGCCGTTGAGCATGTGATGAACGTGACGGATGTGGACGACAAGATCATCCGCAATGCGGTTGCGGCGGGCAAGGGAATTACGGAGTATACGGCGCGGTTTGAGAAGGCGTTCTTCGAGGATATGGACTCGCTGGGGATCGAGCGGCCGGAGCATCTGCCGCGCGCGACCGAACATATTCCCGAGATGGTGCTGCTGATCGAGCGGCTGGCGGCGAAGGACATCGCCTACCAGACCGAGGATGGGAGCTGGTATTTCCGGATCGCGAAGTTCCCGGAGTATGGGAAGTTGTCGAAGAAGGACTTCGACGGGATTGAAGACGGCGCGCGCGTGGATGTGGATGAGTATGAAAAGGACGCGGCACGGGATTTTGCGCTGTGGAAGGCGGTGAAGGCGCCCGTAGACGGCGTCCAGGAGCCGAGCTGGAAGACTCCGCTGGGCGCGGGACGGCCGGGATGGCACATCGAGTGCTCGGCGATGGCGACGTCGCTGCTGGGGGACTCGTTCGACCTGCACGCGGGCGGCGAGGACCTGATGTTTCCGCACCACGAGAATGAGATTGCGCAGTCGGAGTCGGCGTCGGGACATACGTTCGCGCGGCACTGGATGCATGTTCGCTTCCTGCTGGTCGAGGGGAAGAAGATGTCGAAGTCGGAGGGGAATTTTTATACGCTGCGCGATCTGTTGCTGAAAGGGCACAAGGCGTCGGCGATCCGGTACCTGCTGCTGAGCGTGCCGTACCGGCACCAGATGAACTTTACCTTTGAAGGTTTAAGCGCAGCGACCAATACGATTGACCGGCTGCGGACGTTCCATGCGCGGATGCTGCGCGACGGGTATCCGGCCGGTGCGGATGAGACGGTGCGCGTGGCTACGGCGAAGGCTGCGGCGGACTTTACGGCGGCGCTGGCGAATGATCTGAATACGGCGGAGGCCGCTGCGGCGATCTCGGAGATGGTGCGCGCGGCGAATTCGGCTGCGGATGCGGGAACGCTGGGCGAGGAGAATGCGGCAGAGATTCTGCGTGTGCTGACGATGTTCGACGGAGTGTTTGGCGTTCTGGTGGATCGCGATGCGGAACTGACGCGGGCGGCGCTGACGTGGGCTGAAGCGGAGGGACGGATCGCGGAGGCTTCCTCCGAACTGGTCGCGCAGATGGGGCTGTCGGACGAGGAGATCGATGTGCTGGTGGCAGAGCGGACGGCGGCCAAGAAGGCGCGGAACTTTGCGCGGGCCGACGCGATCCGGGCGGAGTTGCTGGCGAAGGGCGTGGTGATTGAGGATTCGAAGGATGGGGTGAGGTGGAAGAGGAAGTAGGTTCGAGGTTCGAGGCTATACACATAAATGGTGTAAACTATACACATTGGAGGGCGCAATGCGGACCAACATCGATATCGATGACGGATTGATGGAAAAGGCGCTCCGGGCTAGCGGTGCGAAGACGAAGAAAGCTGCGGTAGAGGAAGGGTTGGAGCTTCTGGTGCGGCTGAAGGAGCAGGAGAAGATCCGCGAACTTCGTGGCAAGGTCGAGTGGGAGGGAGACCTTGAACAGTCTCGCCTTAGCCGCTTTGCGGATCGATCGTGGTAATTGTCGACGCTTCCGTCTGGATAGATTACCTGACGGGTGCACCAAACGCTGAGGCTGCCTGGCTTGAGTATGAGCTACCCAGACAGGAGATCGGCTTGACGGATTTGACCGTTTGCGAGGTGCTGCAAGGCATTCGAGACGACGCAATGTTCCAACAACTTCGAAGCCGGCTGACGGCTATGAGCGTCCTCTCCAGCGGCGGCGTTGAGATTGCGGTTGCGGCCGCGGAGAACTACCGGATACTGCGGACCAAGGGGATTACAGTCCGAAAGACCATCGACTGCCTGATTGCGACGTTTTGCATTCGCGAAGGCCACGAGTTGCTGCATCGTGACCGCGATTTCGATCCGTTTGAGATGCACCTTGGATTGCAGGTCATTCACCCGTAGTTAGTGCGGTCACTCCTCGACGGGGACCTCTTGCGTCGCGTCGGCGGGGATGGGGGCGCGCTTGGTGCGGGAGAGGATAACCGTTGCGACCGAGATGAGGATGATGATCATGCCGAGGACTTCGGCGGGGGCGAGGCGCTCGTGGAGGGTGACGACGCCGATCAGGACCGCAATGACCGGGTTGACGAAGGCGTAGGTGGATACCTTGGTCACCGGAACATGCTTCAGCAGGTAGACGTACGCAGTGAGTCCGACGACTGAGCCGAACGTGGCCAGGTAGAGGACGGAGAGGATGCCCGCGGTCGTCCACTGGGCGGTCTGGAAGTTGCCGGCGGCGATGGCGATGGCGAGGTTGACGACGCTGGCGGCGCCGATCTGCCAGGTGGTGGCGGCGAAGGTGTCGACCTTGAAATGGAAGCGGCGCGAGAGGACCGAGCCGACGGCGAACGAGAGCGCGGCTCCGACGAGGATGACAAAGCCGGCGACGCTGCGGCTGTCGGGTTCAGACCCGGCAGCGCGGTGCAGGCTGGGCCAGAGCAGCGCGAGCATGCCGATGGCTCCGAGCAGTGTGCCTAGCCAGCCGCGGAGGTTGAGCGTCTCGCCGCCGGGCAGGGCCGTTTCGATGACCGCGACCAGGATGGGGATCATGGCAATCACGAGCGAGGCGTAGCCGGAGGGAACCATGGTTTCGGCCCAGATGAGCAGGATCGCGTTGGCGGACATGAAGAGAATGCCGATGAGGATGAGTTGCCAGGCAGTTCGGCGGGGCATCCGCAGGCTGATGCCTCGGGCGAGACAGAAGGCGCCGAGGATGGCGGCGGAGACGAGCGTGCGCAGGGCTCCGACCAGCGGCGGCGCGAGGTGCAGGCCGGCGACGTGGATGGCGAGATACGTCGAGCCCCAGAAGAAATACACGCAGGCGAACGCGATGGCTGTGCGGGTTTTTGCAGAGGAGGCGGAGGGCATCTTCTTTTAAGGTACTAGGTTCGCGGTTCGCGGTTCGAGGAAGAAAGCCAAGCGGGTGGGCCTGCGTCTAAAATCTGGGTATGGATGTGATGAGCAAACGGCTGGCGGTTTGGTGCGTGACGATGGTGCTTGCAGTCGTGTGCGCGACTGCGCAGCCGAGGCCGCCGCAGCCGTTGCCGGATGTGTCGAAGACCGCCGCGGGTGCGCCGCATCGGACACGGCTGATCCTGAAGGATGGCAGCTATCAGTTGGTGATGAGCTACCAGGTGAAGGGCAAGATCGTGAGCTATGTCAGCGCTGAGCGTGGCGAGACCGAGGAGCTTCCAGCGGAGCTGGTCGATTGGGATGCGACGCATAAGTGGGAGCAGAAGCATCCGCCCGAGGGGACGAGTGATGCCCAGGCTCCGGCGCCAGCCATCGATCCGGCTTTGCTGAAGGAGGAGGCGGATCGCGCATCGCTGACGCCGGAGGTTGCGCCGGACCTGAAGCTGCCCGAGCAGGATAGCGTGGTCGCTCTCGATTACTACCGAGGGACGCCGGAGCTGGTGCCGCTGGTGCAGTCGGACGGCGAGCTGAATCGCACGACCGGGCACAATATTTTGAAGTTGAGCATCAATCCACGATCCGCGTCGCACCAGATCATGCAGTTGAAGGGCGTGGAGTCGGCGGTGCGGATGCATGTGGACTCGCCGGTGATCTATCTGCGGGTGGGGGACGATTCGGGAATTCGGCGGGGGGGTACACCGTTGACGGTGGACACGCACGGAGCCAGCGGAGTGAAGACGGATTCGGCTGGAGGCTCGGCCAATAGCGGCTACGTCATGGTGCGCGCGGATGTGCGCACGGATGCGCGGGTGCTGGCGAGCTTCAACATCGGCATGCTCGGCGGCAACGTGAAGCAGCAGCAGGACGTGATCGAGACGAATACTGAGATGCTGCCGGGAGGCCACTGGATGAAGGTGACGCCGAAGCATCCGCTGGATTTTGGCGAGTACGCCCTGATGGAGGTGATCTCGGACAAGGAGGTCAACCTGGGGGTGTGGGACTTCGGCGTGCATCCGGTAGCGCCGGAGAACCGCGACGTGATGAAGCCGCAGCCCAAGCGGCCGGTCAC
>DASWCA010000450.1:0-11529 GCA_036390355.1 Acidobacteriaceae bacterium | reverse complement strand
GATGTTCTGATAGCTGTTCTCGTTCGTCAGCGTGAGCCCTGCGATCGGCGTGCCTTCCTTGAATCGCGAAGAGTAGTGCTCCGTGCCTCCGTCGCGAAAGTCCAGATCGTAGGATTCGACCGTATGACTTTCGCCTTCGGCGAACCAGCGGCGTTTTATGGCAGGGTCGGCGAACGCCAGGAAGACGCGTTCCGGAGTGGCTGCATAGCTGCGCTCTACGACAAAAGTGCTGTGAATGACTGGTTGTGTTTCCATGATTTCCCTCCATCCTGCCCTGCGTTATAGTTAAGCAACTACTTGAGTATCTTCGATCTCTGCTCGATTGTCAAGTGGATACTTAAGTATTTTGCGCGAATTGTCGCGGCTCATAGTTTCGTCGATGACAAGGCTGTCTGGAATCAGATTGATGGCCGGCGTATTTGTTCCTTACGGTTATTCGAGCCACGCGACAATGCTCTGACCGTCATCTTGGAGGAAGCGGGCATCGACGAAACCAAGCGAGGCGATCGCGTTCCCGAAGGTGGCGAGGAGTATGTTTGGCGCTCTTGGCTAGCTGATGGGGTGCAGCATGCGGCGCCAGCGGGTTTCCTGAACGAAATGGGTAAACTGGTGCAGCGCGAAGCTAGCTTGGTCGGCAAGGCTGGTTTTGTTGATCTGGTCTGCAGGTGTTTTGTATGACCAGTAGACGAACAGCGGACGACCGATGAGGTTCCTGCGCGGAACGAATCCCCAGTAGCGTCCATCGAGGCTCTTCGTCCGGTTATCCCCCATCACGAAGTAGCTATCCGCAGGAACGACGAGGTCCGGGCCTTCAATGTGCGTGGGCAGGTTGAGCGTCCAGGTGGCTGTGACACCAGGGACATTGTCTGGCGGAATGGACGGGAAATCGTCGCGGTAAGAATCGTAATCGAGCGCGGTGGGCTTGGCGGCCTGAGCTTCGATTTGGGCTATGCCGTTCAGGTAGACGACCCCGTCGCGGAGATGGATACGGTCTCCGGGAACGCCGATGACCCGCTTCACAAGAATAAGCTCGGTGCCGTCGTCTTCGAGGATCGGTTTATAGAAGACAATAGGTTCGCCGCGGCGGATGGCGCGGTAGGGGAGGAAATGAGCCCAAGACGTGGAAGGCGCGAGACTAGCCCGGTCGACCACAACATGGTCGCCTATCAGAAGTGTGCTGGCCATTGAGGCGGAGGGAATTGCGAAGTTCTGAAAGACAAAGGTGAGAACAAAAAGACCGGTAACCAGCGTGCAGCAAAGGGAGGAGATGGATTCGAAACGTGTCTCGGTGGGCGGTTGTGCCTCTGGTTCGCTCTTCATCATTCTGACACTCCGATAGCACTTATCGTACCGCGTCTAGTTCATCCAGCGTTTGTCGTTGGGGTCTTTGTTCTGGTCGGGGTCGATGTAGCGGCCTTCTTTGTCGAACTCGACTTTGCGGCCTTGCTTGCCCATGTAGACCTCGAACTTGCGGGCGGCTCGGCGGCGTTTGGCGCGGTACCAGGCGTTGCGCACGCCGAAATACTGCTCGCTGAATCCGAAGGCGAGTCCGCGTCCCGGCGCGTAGCGGACGTAGAGGAATCCACAGAAACCGCCCGAGAGATGCAGCAGTGCACTGAAAGGATCGCCTCCCTTGAGCAGCAGGGCGAGGTCGATGAGGATGTAGATTGCGACCATGTACTTGGCGCGGATACGGACGGGGATGGGGAAGAGCGTGAATTCCAGGTCGCCCAGGCGCACGGCGATGGCGACGAGGATGCCGAAGATGCCGGCCCAGGCTCCGGCGGCCGCGTTTCCGGGGCTGAGATTCAGCACGCGGGAGAAGGAGAGGGCGGAGGCGAGGACCGCGCCGGCGATGGCGGAGGTGAAGTAGAGTTCGGCGAACCAGCGGCTGCCGTAGGTGCCTTCGAGAATGGAGCCGCAGAACCAGATGGTGAGCGAACCGAAGAGGATGCCGAGAATGCTGACTTCGATGAAGGGATAGGTGGCGAGCTGCCAAATTGCTCCATGAGCAGCGGAGATGGGGTGCAGTATGAGGTAGTCGGAGACGAAGCGGGGCGTGCCAGGGACGAGCCACATGAGGATGGCGAGACCAAAGAAGACGGCGACGTTGGCGAGAACGATCTTGCGCACGGTCCCCGCGAAGGGCGGGAAGGTCATCGTGATGGGGGAGGAGCGCGCCATATGCCTTGCTATCTCCATTTCACCACACGGATGCGATTCGGGTGGCTGGGGCGGTCGTCCGGGCTGTTTGACTATGCAGTTGGCGAAGGGGCGCGTGCAGGCTCGGGGCGGAACCGCTCGGCGCTGCGAGCTTTGGCTTTGGCTGCTTCTTCTTCGCGATTCTTCGGTGGCGCATTGGTTTCGAGTGAAGCAAGAAGCTGCATGGAGATGGCGGCGATTCCATCGATTGCGGACTGGAAGGCGGCTTCATTTGCCTTCGACGGCTTGTTGAAGCCGCTGATCTTGCGGACGAACTGGAGCGAGGCGGCTCGAACTTCGCCGGGAGTGACCGGCGGATCGAAGTTGAAGAGCATTTTGATGTTGCGGCACATTGGCTGAGTCCTCCATCGGGTGAAAAGTCGCGCGCGGGCTGGCTTATACCACTTTAATCAAACGGTGCTGGACACGGGAAGCGGGCGGGGAGAGCCGGCTCCCATCAGGACCAGCGACCGCTGCGCGAACGGCGAATAGACGAGCAGCGCCGTGCACGAAAGCGCCAGTCCAAAGCTGATGTGGTGCAGCAGCAGGAACGGCGAGAGCGCCCACAGCTCGTCGCATGCCAGGAGAAACGGCCATAGTTTCAGGAGCTTCCGGCGCGCTCCGGGCGGGTGGAAGAGTGCCGCGGAAAGCACGAAGGCCCGGACTGGGATGAGGATCGCGGCGGTGACGATCATGATAATGAGGAGCAATGTGGCACGCGGGAGCAGGGAGAAGAGATCGTCGATCTCCGCCACATTTGCGAGCGCGCCCACATAGAAAGCGACATACATGCACTGCAGCAGGCTGAAGAGCGTCTGCACGACCGCGTACGAGGTCTTGGGAAGATCGTGCGGCGAGGCGAGAAAGCGGCTGAGGAGTTCGGGCTCTGGATTGGGATCGGAGGCTGCGACGGCTCGCTCCGTCGGCACGGGGACTTCGGCCACGGTCGCGGGTTGAACGGCCGGCGGTTGATCTGGGGGCGGTTGGCCGATGGCGATTCGGTCGATTCGTTCCACCGGAGCGATAAAACGGTAGCCGCGGCGAGCGAGGGTCTCGATGAACCTCGGACTGCTGGCAGTGTCGCGGAGGGCTTCGCGGATACGGTTTACGGCGGAGTTGACGCCGTGCTCGTAGTCGACGAAGGTGCCGTCGGGCCAGAGCTCGCGGGAGATCTCTTCGCGCGTCAGCAGTTCGCCGGGTCGCCCCAACAGCATGAGCAGCACCTGGAAGGGCTGCGCGTTCAGCTTGATGCGGATGCCCTGGCGGCGAAGCTCGCCGGCGGCCGCGTCGGCTTCAAAAACTCCGAAACGATAGCGTCGCGCTGGGCTGGGGTCCGTCATTCCGAGTCCAGTGTATTCGAGCACAGACCGCAATTCGTCTGTTGTGTACCGCCAACGGGTTTGTCCCTACTCATTCTTCAGCAGGCGCAGGTAATCGGGGCTCTCCGAGATTGTGTTGTGGCCGACGCCGGGAAGAACGACATACGAGACAACTCCATCTTTGAAACGCGTTCGCAATCGTTCCGAACTGACGCGTGGAATTATCTCGTCCTGCTCCGCTACGATGATTCGGGTTGGAGCCGTAACCTGGGGCGCATATCTCCAGGAGTCATATTTGTCCTTCAACAGCCAGCGGACCGGCAGATAGGGATAGTTCTGTGCTGCGACATCTCCCAGGCTGTCATAGGGAGTGACCAGGACGAGTCGAGTCACGGGCCGCACACTTGCCACGCGCACTGCAACGCCACTTCCGAGGCTGCGGCCCACAACCACTATGTTTTGATGTTCTGAATGCACTCGATCAAAGAGCGCCAGGGCATCCGCAAAAATAGTCTGCTCAGATGGGCTGCCGGGGCTTCCGCCGTAACCCGGGTAGTGGAGCGAATAAATGGCATAGGCCGGGAATGTATTGGCCAATTCCGGCAGACTAAGGGAAACATCTTCCGCATTTCCCCCAAAATAGATGAGGGCATCGGAGCCAGTATTGGGGCGCGTCGACACCAGCGCGGTTCCCGTCCCCACTTGTAGGGACATCAGCGTCGATCCGGTCTGGTTAGACCTTGGTTGCGGATAGTAGATCAGAGATCGCTGATACACGAACACAACTGCGCAAAGACCTCCGAACAGAATCACTGCGCAGATCAACATGGTGAGTAATATACGTACGAGCCGTCGCATTGACTCCTGTCCTCTTGCGAACAGCGCGAAATTCACCAACTGCGCGTTCCCCTTCAATGTACAACTTCCAACAAATCTAATTGCTTCAGGTATTTGCCGGGTGAGGAACGAATCACCCAAGGGTGAGGCTCCATCTATTGCCTGCGGAGCAAGCGTGCAGCAAACTTCAGTCTATGAAACGTTCGTTCGCATGCTTCCGAACCTGCTTTGTTAGAAGATTCTGCGGTCCCCGGGTCGTCGTTGTCTGCGGAACGCTGTTGTTGGTGGCGGCGCCGGGTTGCGTTGCGGCTGGGCCCGCCCCTGCCGCTACCGCAGCGTTCGATTCCTATGCAGGTGGGGTTGAGGCTCGGCTGGCGCAGCAGCACCGTTCGCCCGAGGCGTTCCTTGCCGGAGTTAGTCCGCAGAAGGAGATCCGTCTGCGCCGGGGCGAGTTCCTGATCGAGCGGGTGACCACGCCGGCTGCGGATCTGCCCGGAGCGATGCTGCATCACTGGCGCGGGACGGCGTTTGCGGCTGGTGCAACGGCCGCGGATTTCGAGCGGCTGATGCGGGACTTCAATGGCTATCCGCAGCACTTCTCGCCGCAGGTGATCCAGGCGCGGGTGATCGCACAGGAGGGCGACCGGTTACAGGCTTCAATGCGCGTTCGCCAGAAGCACGTGATCACGGTGGTGATGGATACCACCTACGACATCCGCTATGAACGGCTCGATGCGCAGCACCGGTACAGCGCGTCGCGGAGCACGCGGATCGCCGAGATCGACGCACCCGGAACGGCCGCCGAGCGCGCGCTGAACACCGAGGAAGAGCACGGCTTTCTGTGGCGGCTGAATACCTATTGGAGTTACGAGGAGCGCGACGGCGGACTCTACATGCAGATTGAGTCGGTGTCGCTGACACGTTCGATTCCACGCGGCCTCGGCTGGGCGGTGGGGCCATTTGTGGAGAGCGTTCCGCGGGAGTCGCTGGAATTTACGTTGCGGTCAACCTGCAATGCGCTTCGAAAATAGAAAGGACAACGAGGATGAATGCGAACGTAGCGATCACGAAGGATGATGCGGAATTTCAGACGGCGCGCCGTGTGAACCAGGCGTTGACCGCTTCGATGGAGAAGCGCGCGCTGGTGTGGATGGCGGAGCATGCTCCGGGCTGGGTGACGTCGGACGGACTCACCGCGCTCGGCCTGGGCGCGCAGATTGCTGCGGGAATCTTCTACGCCCTGGCGCGTTACGACCGGCGCACGCTGCTGCTGGTGATTGTATGCATCGTGCTGAACTGGCTGGGAGACAGCCTGGACGGGACGCTGGCGCGCGTTCGCAGCCAACAGAGGCCGCGCTACGGCTTCTACGTCGATCACATGGTGGACATCTTCGGCTCGGTCGCGCTGATGTGCGGACTCGGCTGCTCCGGACTGGCGCATTGGGGGACGGCGATCGCGATGCTGGTCGCATTTCTGGTCCTGTCGAGCGAGAGCTACCTCGCGACGTACACCTTGTCGCGCTTCCAGATGTCGCAAGGAATCTTCGGGCCGACGGAGATTCGCATTCTGCTGATCATTGGCAACCTGGCACTGCTGCGCAATCCGTACGCGACCCTGTTCGGGCACAGGATGCTGCTGTTCGACCTGGGGGGAGCGATCGGTGCCGTCGTCATGTTCGCCATGGCGATCGCGGTCACGGTGCGCAATACGGCGGAACTCTACCGCCAGGAGCCGCTGCCATGAATGCGCTGATCCGCTGGGGCAAGTTCAACCTGGTTGGCGCGATGGGCGTCGTGGTGCAGCTTGCGGCGCTCGCATCGATCAGCCGATGCGCGCCGGGCCACTACCTCGTCGCTTCCGCTGCGGCGGTGGAGATGGCGCTGCTGCACAATTTTGTGTGGCATCTGCACTACACGTGGCGCGACCGGCGCGGAGAGTCGGCCGTGCTCGGGCAACTGGTGCGATTCCATCTTTCGAATGGGCTGGTTTCGATGGTCGGAAATCTCGCTCTAATGCGCGTGCTGGTGCATGAGGCGCACCTGCCGATGCTGGTGTCGAACCTGATCGCGATTCTTTGCTGCTCGGTGGTGAACTTCTGCCTGGGAGATTGCTGGGCGTTCGCGGTCCGGACGTAGTGTACTGCGTCGCAACTTAGCAGCCCTCATTTTGGCCTCTACAAGCGTGATCGAGCAAAAAGCGAATCACAGAGATCACAGAGAAACGGAGAGGACACAGAGAAGTTTGCAAGGAAAGCAACCTCTGTGATCTCTCTTCTGCTCTGTGTTCTCTGTGATTCGCTTTTTGCGGTCCCCACTCATGACGATGAGACCGTCATGAATGGGGCACCCGGGTTTGGCTGGCTTCAGTCCAGCGTAAGCAGTTGTCCGTTCATCTCGGGGGAGACCGCGAACAGCACGTCTCCGCGGCGATGTTTGTAGTTGCTGGCTGCGGCGACGACCTGTGTGCCTTCGGGAGCCTTGATGATCAGGCCCTCGTGGGGCCCGACGACGCGGTCCACTTCGCCGATCCTGATCTCCTGCATCGTGTCGGTGCGGTTGAGCAGGCGGACGGTGATGCGGGAGTCCTCGGTGCGCGTGGCGCTGGGGTGGAGGTGCAGCAGCTTGCCGAGCGGCCATGCGTGGGCGGGCGTTGGAGCGACGGTTGCGAAAGCAGCGAGAAGCGCTAGAGCAATTGCGATAGAGCGAGTTTTCTGCAGCATGACGATAGCCTCCAGTGGAAGCAGGTTGTGGAGATTTCTGCCTCAACTACCGGATGAGATTAGTGAGAATCGTCATTTGCTACAATAATATCTGTCATATATACCATGTCTCCGAAATTACTTCGGTGCATGGCTTCTGGTGGAGGGTCAAATGGAGCTCGACACAAAGGATTTCGCCCTGTTGGAAGCGTTGCAGGAAAACGCCTCGTCGCGGCTTGAAGATCTCGCCAAACTGGTGAAGCTGGCGCCCTCGTCGGTCCATGACCGCCTGCGCCGCTTGCAGCGCGAGGGGATCATCAGGAACTGGACGGTCAAGGTCGATGCTCCCAAGCTGGGCCTGGGAGTGCTGGCCTTTATCGGAATCAAGTCGAGCAAAACCTGTTCGCTGCTGATGGATCAGTTGACGCCCATTTCCAGCATCGAGGAGTGCCACTCGGTCGCCGGCGAGCTTTGCATCATGCTCAAGGTTCGCGTGTCGGATACGGCGGCGCTGCTGACACTGATCGACCGCCTGCGGCAGATCGACGGAATCGAGGCGACGGAGACCACGATTGTGCTGCAGACGCAGATCGACCGGCCAACCTCGTTGAAGTCGCTGTCGACGGCCAGGAAAGATGTCGCAGCGCAAAACGGTTTGCCGCGCTCATGAGGATGGCTCGTTGGTGAGGACAACCTTGCCTTGCACCGAGCCGGTCGCCAGCAGCTCCAGCGCCTGTCGCGCTTCGAGGAGCGGGAATGTGCAGGCGATCATGGGATCGATCTTTTTCTCCGCGACGAGGGCGAAGATCTTGGGCAGGTCCTCGCGCAGCGGTTTGGGGTCTTTGCGGTAGCGCATGGTGATGCCGTAGAACTTGCCGACGCGTCCGCGCAGGCGGGAAACGATGAAGATGTTGGCGAACATGGCGAGTTGGGCGAGGAGCCTGGGCGCAGTGCCCATGAATCCGAAGGCTACCAGCGTGCCTCCGCGGCGGAGCGCGCCGGTACACGCCCCGATGCTGGGACCGCCGATGGCGTCGAAGACGTAGTCGACTCCGTTGGGCTCGAGTTTGCGCAGCAGGCGGTCGACCGGCTCGGCGTGGGAGTCGATGGGGATTGCGCCGAGCGAACGCACGGTCGCGTGCTTCGAAGTGGAAGCTGCGCCGTAGGTCTTCACCCCTGCCAGCCTCAGCAGTTGCAGCGCCGCGGTGCCCACGCCGCCGGCTGCGCCCGTAACCAGCGCGGCCTTGCCCGGCTGGACTTGCGCCACGCGATGAATCATCTGCCACGCGGTTCCATAGTTGAGGAGGACGGCTGCGGCATCGCGGTCTGAGACCGCATCGGGGATGGGGAGGAAGTGTTCGGCCTCGCGGGTGAGGTATTCGGCGAAGGCTCCGTGCACGGTGAGCGCGGCCACGCGCTGATCGAGGCCGAAGCCGGTGACGCCTGCGCCGATGGCGTCGACTGTTCCGGCGACTTCGTATCCGGGGACGAGCGGGAGTTTGGGGGCGTAGCGATATTTTCCGCTGAGGACAAAGAAGTCGGTGGAACCGATGCCGGCGGCGTGGACGCGGATGCGGAGTTGACCCGGGCCGGGAGGTTCGAGGGGAAGGTCGACGACCTGGAGGGCTTCGGGGCCGCCAGGTTGGGTGATCATGACGGCGCGGTAGGTGGCGGGCACGGAAGTCCTCCTCGCATTCGATGCGCCATGGTTGCGGGGGATTTTGTTAATGCGCGGGCGAGCGCCAGCGTTCGCTCAGCCGACTGAATGGGGCGTCGGCGCGATGATCGAGCGGGGCGGATTCACCTTTACCGATGTTGCTGCTGGGTGCAGCGGTCTGGCGGAGCGCGACGGCCTGTGTTGCTGCAGCTCAGCGTGTCCAGCTTCGCTGGCGATCCAGCTTCGGCCTTCGGCGAGCGGTTTGACGCGGTCCGAGATTTTGGCAGAGCCGGCAGCGTGGAGAAGCCGCGGCAACGGCTCGTGCATGGGTTCGCGGCCCAGGCGGAAGGTGTTGTAGTGCATGGGAATCATCAGGCTGGCGCCGAGGTCGAGAAAGCCCTGTAGCGCTTCTTCGGGACTGGTGTGCACGGCGCGATAGCTGTCGGGAAAGTATGCGCCGATGGGCAGAAGCGCGATGTCCGGCTGCAGGCGGCGGCCGATCTCGGCGAAGCCGTTGAAGTAGGCGGTGTCGCCGGAGTGGTAGATGGCGGGCGACCCCGCGGACTGGAGGACATAGCCTCCGAAGCCGCGGTGCGTATCGCGAAACAGGCGCGCGCCCCAATGGCGGGCAGGAGTTGCGCTGATCCGGAGCGGGGTGTCCTGTGTGCCGCGGCGCGCTGCAAGTTCGGTGGAATCCCACCAGCCGAGTGAGCGGATCTCCGCGAAACCCAGCCCACTGACCAGATCGTCTACGTTGTTCGGCACGATGACTGCGGGAGCGGGCAACTTGCGGCGTCGCATCTCCAGTGTGATGGCGCGCAGCGAGGAACGATTGAGGTGATCCATGTGCGCGTGGGTCAGAAGCACCGCGTCGATCGGCGGCAGGTCGCCGATGACCAGGCCGGGCCGGCGCTGGCGGCGCAGAACCACCAGCCGGGTGGTGAAGACAGGGTCGATGAGCACCGCGCGCCCCGCGGTCTGGATAAGGAACGAGGAGTGTCCGATGAAGGTGACGGCGGTATCTGTCGCGTGCACGGCGGGCGGGAGATGGGCCTCGCCGAGGAGAGGCTGCGCGTTGCTCTCGCGGACGAGGCGCCAGAGCTGCCTGAGTTTCCTGACTCGGAAGGGATGAGTCTGCGCCATGGCCATATAGAGTAGACGCCCGGGAGAGGGAAAGGGCGCAGAAACTGGTGAAACACCGGCTCAGTGTCCGAACAAACCTCCCAGCGCTTTGCCGAGAGGGTTTGAGGGCTGGTTCTGCTTCTGGATGGTTCCGCCGATCATTTTGCCCATGTCCGGCGTGAAGGTGGGGTTCGACGTAGTGCCGGCGATCGTGACTGGAATGCCGTTCTTCGTGGCCTGGCTCACGGTGGATCCAAAGACTCCGGGAAGCAGCCCAACCGCTTGCGTAGCAATACCGCCGACGCCGGTCGAGCTGGGCTTCACCAGCAGGTGATAGTTGAGCGCGCCTGCGGGGCTGACGGATCCGCTGCCGGTGGCCGAGCCAAGTCCGGTGACGACGGCGTCCAGATTGTCGGTCTGAGTTCCCTCAGGTCCGTAGCGGAGGTTGGTGCTGAGCGTCTGAATGGTGGTGGTCGAGCCGGTCTTGGCTCCGGTGAGGGACTGAATGCCGGCAAGCTTCTGGCCGAGGTCGAACCCTGCGAGCTGGGTGTTGGCGACGTGTACAGGGCCGCTGATCGCGAGAGCGGACGTGGGGCCGTTGATGTTGAGCGCGAGGGTGAGCGTGCCTCCCTGCATGCGCGACCCAGAGGGCAATTGCACGCCGAGTGACGGGAGAAAGGCGACGAGATCGTCGATGGGCAGGTTAGGGCCATTGACGTTCATCTGAGTGCTGGTGGTGTTCCCGTGCGTCCGGTAGGCGCCGGCGAGGGTGAGCGCTGCCTTGCCGATCTGGAGGGTGGTACTCGTGATCTTTCCGGAGAGCGAGCGGAGATCCTGAGTGACGGAGAACTGCGCGTCGACGGGCTGGGAAGAAGCCGAGCCGTTCTTCGCGAGCTTGAGCTGGGTCAGGTGCAGCTTGCCGTCGACCTGCGTAGCCTGGCCGTTGGAGACGAGTTTGGCGTCGAGGTCCGCAATGCCTGCGATTCCCTGCGCCGGCTCGACGAATCCTGCGGCGACGAGGTCGGCGTGCTTCAGCGACACCTGCGCGGTAAATGGCGTGAGCGAGGCGTCGCGCTGGTCGATGGGGCCGGCGTTGCCGCTGATGTCGACGCTGCCGTCACCGGGCAGCTTACCGCTGACGGTGAAGGGGAAGGCGTTGGCGAAGGAGAAGTTCTGCGCGCTGACGGTGAGATCGGTGTAGACGCGGGGCTGGGCGGTGGCGGGCGTCGTGCCAATTGTGAGCGTGCCGCCCTTGATGTCGAGGTGGTTCACCGTGAAGCTGGGGAGGAGATTCTCATTGGCGGTGCGCGGTTTCTTTGCCTCACCGCCGAGACTGGAGTAATTCCAAGCCCCGTTCTCGGCGCGAAGCAGTGTGATGGCGGGCTGGTCGATGGTGAAGCCAGTGATGTGCAGCTCGTGGTGAAAGATGAGCGGGGCCATCTCGACGCCGATGTGGATGTCCTTCGCGGTGAGGAACGGTAGAGAGCTGAACGTGGGGTCGTCGGCGATGGAGGGCGCGTTGGCGACGAGGCTTCCGGAGAGGATCGATGCGTCCAGATGGCCGAGCTGCACCGGCCGGCCGAGCGATATGGTCAGCGCGGTTTCGATGCGTCCGCGGTAGGTGTCGGCGTTGAGCAGAAGCGGCACTCCGACGAGGATGATCAGCAGCAACGCTACCGCGATGGCCGCTGCG
>DASWCA010000449.1:0-5268 GCA_036390355.1 Acidobacteriaceae bacterium | reverse complement strand
CGGGCGTCTCGGCGTAGGCGACCGACGCCGGACTCAGGCTGTAGAAGCCGAGTATGGTTTCGTTATCGGAATCGTCAATCGCGAGGAAAGTCTTTGCGCCACCGAGGTCGTGACTCTTGCGGGCATACCGGCGCAAAAACTCATTCAATGGCTGCTCGCCGCAGTCGAAGGCTTCCCGGTTGTGCCGTTTGGCGATCGGCTCTTCGTGCCAAGCCGCTGAATTCGTCACCGCTTCGGAATCCTCCGAGCGGCGGCCAGCAGTCTCGCATTCGGAGCGGGTGGATTCTCCAATAGATCCAGCACTCGCAAGCTATCTCTGCCGGAGAGTTGTACCCGTTCGGACTTTTCAATTACGGTCCTGGCGGCACGCAGGGCATGTTGCAGGACGAAATCCGTCAGGTCGGTATGCTGCAACGCCACCGCTCGAAGAAGCAATGTCTTCTCTTCGGCGCGAATTCGCAAGGACATCCGGCTGTTATCCTCGACCGCTATTCGTGGCATCGCACTCCTCCGTCAATGTACACATTGAAAGTGTACGTTAGGACAGTTTTGGAGTCAATCTAGAATCATCTAATGAGGATGTGGCGCCAGGCTGAATGCGGGGGTTCTTCCCAATTCGGCTGCGCTCAGGGTCAGAATGACAACTCAAAATGTTGAGCGGTGCCGCTAGTGGGACTGGCTGCGGGCGAGGACTCGTTCGTAGTACTGCTCGTAGACGGGGATGATGCGGCTGGAGCAGAAGTGGTCCTGCGCGGTGCGGCGGGCGGAGATGGACATCGCGCGAAGGCGGGCCTCGTCGCCGAGGAGAGAGATGGCCGCCTGGGCCATGCCTTCGATGTCGCCGACCGGGAACAGGATGCCGTTCGGACCATTGGGCTCGTCGGGCGAGTCGCGAATGAGTTCGGGGACGCCGCCGACGCGGGTGGCGATGGTGGGCACGGAGCAGGCCATGGCTTCGAGTGCGGCGAGGCCGAAGGACTCCATCTCGGAGGGCATGAGCATGAGGTCGGCGAGCGGGAGGAGTTCGTTGACGTTGTCCTGCTTGCCGAGGAAGTGGACGCGTTCCTGCACGCCGAGGCGGAGGGCGAGGTGCTCGGCCGCGGAACGATCCGGGCCGTCGCCGATGAGCATCAGGCGCGCGGGCAATGCCTGGGAGACGCGGGCGAAGACCTCGATGACGTCGAGAATGCGCTTGACCGGGCGGAAGTTGGAGAGGTGGACGAGCAGCTTCTCATCCGGCTCGGCGTAGCGCGGGCGCATGGCGGCGAGCTGGGTGGGGATGCGGACGTAGACGTCGCAGTTGACGAAGTTGCGGACAACCTCTATCTCGCCCTGGATGTTGAAGTCTTCGCGGGTGCGGTCGCGCAGGTAAGACGAGATACAGGTGACGCCGTCGGACTGGGCTATTCCAAATTGAGTGATTGGAAGGTAGGAGGGGTCCAGGCCGACCAGCGTGATGTCGGTGCCGTGCAGGGTGGTGATGAAGGGGAGATAGCGTCGGCGCGCAGCCTCCTGCTGGGTTTCGATCATCTGACGCGCGAGCAGCGCGGAGAGCGAGTGCGGGATGGCGTAGTGGACGTGGAGCAGGTCGAGGGAGTAGAACTCGGCAACCTCGGCCATGCGCGTGGCGAGGGCGAGGTCGTAGGGAGGATGTTCGAAGAGCGGATAGCGAAAGGTGTCGACTTCGTGGAAGTGGATGTTGGCTTCGCGGCCGTTGAGGCGAAAGGGCGGGGATGAGGTGATGAAATGGACTTCGTGGCCGCGGGCGGCGAGTTCGATGCCGAGCTCGGTGGCGACGACTCCGCTGCCGCCATAGGTCGGGTAACAGGTGATGCCGATCTTGCGTTTGGGCGTCATTGGAGGGAGCGGGCAGAGATCTGCATCTGCCACGTTAGATGCTACCGGAAACTTATAGATTCAGCGCGCGTGTGGCGCATGCGCGGAATGGCAGGCATCGTGCGAAGCGGGGTTCTGGTGGGGCGGCAGTCGTGCGTCACCGCTGGCGACAACGTCGTCGCCGGTCGCTGCGCTCTGCCGCAGTCCGCCTCAGTCTACCTGGCTCGCCTCCGGACGCTGTGTCGACAGCACCGCGAGAACGATCAAGGGAGGGCAGACGGTCTGAGTTCCGTAGCCAGAGCAGACGCCTTTGCAATGAGGATTGGTTGCTGCGCAGTTATTGGTTGCGGTCGCGGATTGCATGAGTCACCCCACCATGAAGTCTGGCAGGCGCGGGCAGACCGGTCTGTGTCCGTCATCACACGGCTAGGGCCCTGTGATGTACGACGTGCTTTGGCCCGCGGGTCGCCGCGGCGTGGACCGTGTGTGTATGGGAGGCGAAGGCCATGGTCAGCACCGGGCAGTTGGCCTCGGTGATGATGCGGTAGGTGATGTGTTCCGGCACATGCGAGGCCAGCAGCGATGCCTGGCGCACGCCCAGGACGATCAGCTTGGCGTTGTGTTGCCTGGCATAGTCCACCACGGCGTAGGAGATCTCGCTGCCGAAGATGGTTGCGCAGGTGGGTGGCTCGATGACGACGCCGCTCTCGGTTGCGAGTTGTTGCAGCGCCTCGGCCATGATCGAAGGAACGATCTCGCATTGCGAGCCGGCCTCGAGAGTCCGCGGCAGAACATGGACACAGTGGAGTGGAGACTGGAGCAGATTGGAGAAGCATGCGGCGAAGCCGATCGCGTGCATCGTGGTGAAATCGAAATCAGTGGCGAAGATGACGGGGCCGTCTGAATGATGGCCGTTGGAGCAGCTCCCAACCCGTGGGCCGACGGTCAGGACCGGGCAGGGCGACTTGCGAAGTACCGTCTCCGCGGTCGAACCGAAGACCAGGCGCTCGAACCCATGGAGCGCATTGGTCCCCAGCACTGCGAGATCGATCTGCTTTGCGGCGATTACGTCGAGAATGCGGGACGAGGCGATGCCATCCTCGAGCATGGTTTCGCATTTGACTCCCGCGCGGCCCGCTTGATGGCAAAGCTCGTGGAGATCGTCCTGGCATTGCTGACGGATGCCCTGCAGCTCCAGCAGCAGACCTCCGGTCTCAGGCGGCGCCATCTCGGAGTACTCGAATACGTGGAGCAGAAGAAGACTTGCGCCGAGCGAGGTACAGGTGTCGAGGGCAGTACGAAACGCCGCCTGCGATGCAGCCGAGAAGTCGGTTGCAACGAGGAGTCGTTGGAAAGACGGGATGGGGTCGCTCGCGGTGGTTTGCATTCGGTGTATCTCTTTCTGATACGCGACAGCTAATGAGGCAGCTCGAAACGGTTCATCCTCATGAAAAGCTAAAGTTGCGCTATGCGCAGAGTTCGCTCCAATACACTCTCTAGGCGAACGCCTGCAGGAATAGGGCGACGATCGAGGCGGGTGGATTCTGGATGGACTGGTTCGAACCAGCGGTCAGCCATTAGCCACCTCCTCAAAATCAGAGTTTAGGGCGTTTCATATGGGAAAGCTGTGATAGGGATCACTTGATTGCGCTGGGGGAGACTGCGTGAACACGAAGGAGTTACGAAGATGCCTCAGGCCGAAATCCGTTCCAGCTTCTCCGGGGAGAGGATGTGGATCGAGACGCCATGCATCTTGATTAACTTCTCCCGCTTGAAGCGGCCCAGCATGCGGGTCATTGTCTCGCGCGAGCAGCCAACCAGGTTGGCGAGTTCCTCGTGAGTCAATGCCATGGTGAGGCGCAACTCCGGCTTGCCGCACGATTCGGCGCGCGCCCAGTCGAGCAGCACGCCCGCAAGCCGGCCGGCAGTCGATCCGGAGAGAGCGAGCCGGCGAGCATCGAAGAATGCCGCCTTGTACTCCTCCGAGAGCGCTTTTGCAGCGTGGAGACTGGCCTGGCCATGCTTCTTGAGGAAGGCGAGAAACTCCTCGCGTCGAATGCTCTTGATTTCCGCCGGCTGGACTGTTTCCGCGGTGACCTCGTATTTCGATCCTGAGATGACCGCGCCGAGTCCAAGCACGTCGCCCGGCATGGCGATCTTGAGAATCAGGGTGCGGCCTTCGCGCGATGTGCAGGATAGTTTGACCTGGCCGGAGCAGATGACGAAGACACCCTGGCTGGGAGCATTTTCCTGGAAGAGTTTGGCGCCGCGGGGAAGAGTCGAGTGAGCGCCGATCGATTCGAACTCGTCGAGCGCGCCAGGGCCCAGGCTACAGAACATGCGCAGCGATCGGAAGTCGCAGTTGCCACATTGGCGGACGGGGCGAATTGGAGAGGTGAGCGGCATGTTGTATGTGGCACCTTGCGCCACGTCGTTCCGGGTGACAGGGATCAATCATCCCTCATCGAATACAACATCGCCAGGTACAACGATCCTGCGCGATGAGTTTAACACACGGTCATTACAGGACATGTGGCCTCTGCCAGCAGGTCTGGAGTTAGCCCATGCTCTACGTGCCTGAGCCAGAAGGATGCATTGCGTGCGCCGAGTACGATCAGATCTGCGTGGACCCTTTCCGCTAATTCCAGGATGGCTTCGGCGGCATCGCCGTGCTTGACCACGGTCTCCGGCGTACACCATTCGTAAACAGATTCGGGAATCATCTTATTCAGTGCGGCCTTGAAGGGACCGTCGATCGACTCCTTCTCTCCGGGCAGAGGCTCGGATTCGGAGACATAGCAAAAATAAAGATGCGCGCCACTGTCCTGCGCGAAGGAGAGCGCGAACACAGCCGCCTTGGCGGCTTCCACGGAAAAGTCGGTCGCATACACGATCGTCCGGAAGACGAGGGGCCCATCCTGGGGCTGCTTTGCGTGCGGCCCGACTGTGAGCACCGGGCAAGCCGCATTGCGAATCAGTTCCTCTGCCGTGGATCCGAGAACGAGTCTCTCCAATCCCCACTTGGAATGCGTTCCGGCTACGATCAGATCGGTATCGTGTTCTTGCGCAAGCTTCAGGATTGCCGTCTGCGGATGGCGCCCTTCCGGCAACGATGTGCTTACTTCTATTCCGCTGGCGGAGAACTCCTGCCGCAGCTTTTCGAGGGCCTCGCTGCTGATGCGGTGGCGCTCATCGAGAGGCATACCGAGAATCGCCTCCATGTACGAGGTAACGACCGACGGATCAAATACGTGTGCGATCTCTACGTTGGAGCGGAAATTGAGAGCTAAAGCTCTTGCATACGAAGCTGCTTTGTCCGAGACCGACGAGAAATCGGTGGCGAGCAGGATGTTCTTGACGGAGACCGAGACGCGTTGAAGTACCGGCATGGGACACCTCGAACGTTGAACTGAGTTCCAACTCAACGAGGCT
>DASWCA010000448.1:0-11249 GCA_036390355.1 Acidobacteriaceae bacterium | reverse complement strand
ATGCGTCGAATGGACGCGTGGATATGGCGGCGCTGGATGCTGCAATTACGGCCGAGACGGCTTGCGTGATGATCCAGTCGCCGAACTTCTTTGGAACGATTGAAGATGTTGCCGCGATTGCGGAGATGGCCCACGCGAAGGGCGCGCTGCTGATCGTGTCGATCGCGGAGGCGGTGTCGCTGGGGATCGTGAAGCCGCCGGCGGAGGCTGACATTGTGTCGATGGAGGCGCAGTCGTTTGGCGTGGCGCTGAGCTTCGGTGGCCCGTACTGCGGCGTAATTGCTTGCAAGGAAAAGTTCCTGCGGCAGATGCCGGGACGCATCGTAGGCGAGACGAAGGACGCCGATGGTAAGCGCGGGTATGTGCTGACGCTGTCGACGCGCGAACAACATATCCGGCGCGAGAAGGCGACCTCGAACATCTGCACTAACCAGGCGCTGGTGGCGATGATGGTGACCATCTTCCTGACCGTTTATGGCAAGGAGGGGATGCGCGAACTGGCCGAACACAACCTGGCGAAGGCGGCGTATTTGAAGAGCGTGCTCGCGGGCGTGGATGGTGACGGCGCGAAGGTGATGTTTGAAGGAGCACCCCGGTTCCATGAGTTTGTGCTGGAACTCCCGGCAGGCGCGGAAGAGACAAACGCCGCGCTGTTGGAACATAAGATCATCGGCGGGCTTGCGCTCAAAAAGTGGTATCCCGAGCTTGGGCCGAATGCGAGCCTATGGTGCGCCACCGAGTTGACGACGCGCAAGCAGATGGATGCGGCGGCCGAGGCTTTGCGCGCGGTGGTTCCTGCGGCGGAGCTGACGAGGGTTTAGATGGATATCTCGGCGATCGAAGGCGAGGAGCTGAAAGCTGTGGAGTTTGTAGAGGACTTTCTTCAGCTTCGTTTCGGCGAGCCTCTTATTAGGTTCTACGACTGGCCGCATGTACTGCTGCCGGATTTTTCCGTGGCGTTTGGCGAGCCGGAGTATCGCAATGCGTTGTGCGCTCAGATCGGTGAGATGGTCTCGACGGCTTCGCTGGAAGAGGACGATGCGCTGACGATTGAGTTGGCGAATGGAGTGGTATTTGGACTTTCGCTGCGCGAAGAAGATGTAGATGGGCCGGAGTCAGGAAGCTATTCCGAAACGGGCGATGAGGCGGATGCAGTGGAGTTCTAGAGATGGCACATTCGATCAAACCGCGAATCATGTACATCGAGTGCAAAGGCGGAGGCATGATAGAGATGTCGGGTCACCTTGTTCCCGCCGACGAGGGCGATCTGACTGGCCCTGCACGAATAGGCCGAGTCACGTTCAACCGCACGGGTAAGACACTTTTCTATGGTGGAAGATCGTTCCAGCGTTGTGAGGGTTTCAAGTCCAACTATATTTGCATTGAGACCAAGGAGCGGTTCTGGATTTCGGGGCCGAAGAAGCGAGGCGGCGACGGTTTGTATGCGACAAATATCGCAGCAAAGATCGACGACGATGTTCGCGAAGAATATTGGACGATGATCCGAAATTGTCCCGATAAAGTGAACGAAACTGAGGCACTATGACAGAGACAAGGTTTGAGGGGACACCGAAGAAGGCGACTACGCATGTAAACCAAAACGAGGGGTTGATCTTTGAGAAGTCGTCGCCGGGGAAGAAGGCGTATCGGCTGGCGGAGCTGGATGTGCCGACGGTGGATGCCGCTTCTCTGCTGGGCGCGAGTGCGCGCGCGGACCTGGGCGTGATGCCCGAGCTTTCGGAGATTGAGATCATCCGGCATTTCACGCGGCTATCGACGTGGAACTATGCGATCGATTTGGGGATGTATCCGCTGGGAAGCTGCACCATGAAGTACAACCCGCGTGTGAACGAGCTGGTCTCGCGACTGGAGGGAATCGCGGAGGCGCATCCGTACCAGCCGGAGGCGCTGTCGCAGGGCTGTCTCGGCGTTATGAAGATGCTTCAGGATTGCCTGATCGAGATCACCGGCATGGATACGATTACTCTGCAGCCCGCGGCGGGCGCACATGGCGAATTTACCGGCATCCTGCTGGTGCGCGCGTACCACGAGAGCAAGGGCAATGCGCGCAAGAAGATTCTGATTCCCGACTCGGCACATGGGACAAATCCGGCAACGGCGGCGGTGTGCGGCTATCAGGTAGCGAATCTGAAATCGAATGCGCAAGGCATGGTGGATATCGCCGAACTGGAGCGGATGGTCGATGAAGATGTTGCCGCGCTGATGCTGACCAATCCTTCGACGATCGGCGTGTTCGAGAGCGAGATTCATAAGATTGCGGACATCCTGCATGCGAAGGGCGCGCTGCTCTACATGGACGGCGCGAACATGAATGCGCTGGTCGGCAAGACGCGGCCCGGCGACTTTGGCGTGGACGTGATGCACTTGAATCTGCACAAGACATTCTCGACGCCGCATGGAGGCGGTGGGCCCGGCAGCGGGCCGGTGGCGTGCAAGAAGATCCTGGAACCGTTTCTGCCGACACCGGTGCTGGTAACGCGCGAGGACGGTTCGCTTGGGCTGGATTACAGCCGAGCGGACAGCGTGGGGCGGGTGCGGATGTTCTACGGTAACTTTGGCATGTTTGTGCGCGCGCTCGCGTACATCCTTGCGAACGGACCGGATGGACTGCGACAGACGACCGAAGACGCCGTGCTGAATGCCAACTACATTCGCGCCAAGCTGGAAGGCACGTTCGAGCTGCCGTTCAAGACGCCGACGCTGCACGAGGTGGTCTTCTCCGACAACCTGCAGGCAAAGAATGGCGTGAAGACGGGCGACATGGGCAAGCGGCTGATCGACTACGGATTCCACGCGTATACGGTGAGCTTTCCGATGATCGTGCACGGCGCGATGATGATCGAGCCGACAGAAAGTGAGAGCCGCGAGGAGCTTGATCTGCTGATCGATGCGCTGAAGCAGATCGCGCAGGAAGCAGCGGAGAATCCGGAGTTGGTGCAAACCGCTCCGCATATGACGCGGGTGCGGCGGATGGACGAGACCGGTGCGGCAAGGAAGCCGGTGTTACGCTGGAAGGCTCCGGCAGCGGCGATTCCGGTGGTGGTGGATTCAGCTGCTAAGGAGTGGTGAGAGCGCGTTCTACGTTCTACGTTGTTCGTTGTTCGTCACGGAACGCAGTTCTTTAGTCTTGAGGACGATGAAGTACTCGTAGATGGATTGGAGTGTGGCGTAGGTTACGCCCGCTGCTCCGTCTAACACTGCGCCGCGCAGGAACATCATGTAACACCACTTGATCAGCGGCCGGCCCGGTAGTCGATAGAAGAGCGCCTTCTGGTGGAGGCGGCGCGTGTGAAAGTCGGGGTCGCGCAGAGCGGCGCGCAGGCTTGGGTTTTGCAGACCTTGCTGGCGGAAAATCAGGTCTGCTTCCATGGTGGAGTAGGTGTTGTGCTTCGCAATCCAGTGGGCGATGCCCTTGGAGAAGGGAAAGTGGTCGAGCGGGTGTATCAGTTCTGCCACCGGGCCGTCGACTACGAGCACCTCGTTGATCGCGCGTGTGTAGATTGCTCGTTCTGGGCGAACCAGCCGGATATAGTAGGGCGAAATCTGCGCGTGCTTGAGCCAGGTGCCGAACAGGAAGTCGCGCCGGCGGAGACGGAAGCCTGCGGTATTGGCGGGGGCCTCGCCGACTACCCGCTGTATCTCTGCGGAAAGTTCAGGCGTGGGGCGCTCGTCAGCGTCGAGTAGGAAGACCCAGGGGTGCTTGAAGTCGAGCGCGAACGCAGCGTTCCGGTGGATGGCATAATCGTCGAAGACGCGGCTATGGATGTGCGCTCCGGCTGCGCGCGCGATCTCGGCGGTCGTGTCGGTCGAGTGGGAGTCGAAGACATGCACGTCGTCCGACCACGCAACCGAGGCCAGCGCGCCGGGAAGATCGTGCTCCTCATTTTTCGTGAGGATGAGGACGGAGATGGCGGGAGCGGTCACTTGGGCTATGGTATCGCGGGTCAGGCGATATATCGGCGAAAGGCGAGTACGGCATTGAGCCCGCCAAAGGCGAGTGAGTTGGATAGCGCGAGATCCCGCCGCGGGTCGAGGGGCCGCGACTCGCCTGCGATGATGTCGAGGTTGAGAGCTGGATCGACTTCGCCGACGCCAGCGGTGTAGGGCAAGGTGGCGGAGTCGAGCGCGAGGATGGTCGCCAGCGCCTCGATCGCACCCGCTGCCCCAATGGAGTGGCCGGTCAGCGATTTTATCGCGCCGACCGGAATGCGTGATGCGAGCTCTCCCAACGCGTGGTGGATGGCTGCTGCCTCAACCGCGTCGTTCGTGGGCGTACCGGTGCCGTGGGCGTTGATGTAGCCGACGCGGCTGGCGGCCTCGACGATACCGGACTGCGCGGCATCATTGAGACAGCGGCGGATCGCCTCGGCTGCGCCCTCCGCCCTGGGCTGCGTGATGTGGTGCGCATCGGCCGACATGCCAAAGCCGACGACCTCCGCATAAATGTGCGCTCCGCGCGCCACTGCCGCATCCAGTGGCTCGATCGCGAGCATCGCGGCGCCTTCGCCTAGAGTCATGCCATCACGGTCCAGGGCGAAGGGACGGCACGATGTCGGCGAAACCACGCGCATTGAATCCCACGCGCGCAGAAAGCCGAAGGTCAGGGCGGCTTCGTATCCGCCGCAAATCGCTGCCGGCGCCATCCCCGAGCGCACCATTTGAAATGCGAGCCCGATCGCATGCGTGCCCGACGCGCAGGCGGTAGAGATATTCAGCGTCGCCCCAGTCACGCCCATTTCGATGGCAATGTTGCTGGTTCCCGAACTGGCCATGGTGCGGATGATGGTCGTCGGAGGGACGCGCGCGTTGCGGGTATAAAGATGGCGGTTGGCTTCTTCATCGGCGGCTCGTCCGCCACAGGCACAGCCGGTGACGATCGCGATTTGCGACCGGTCGTGATGCTGCAGGAGGCCGCTCTCCGCCACTGCCCGGCGAGCCGCAACGATGCCAAACTGAGCGCCCGAATCGGCCGACAGGATGATGCCCGAGGTGAGTTGTTGCTCCGGGTTGCGTACAGGATCGAAGTCCCGCACCTTCGCAGTTGTCTTGAATCGAAGTCCGGGATCAGGTGAAAGAGTACCGGCAAAGTTGGGGTCGAACGGCGCAATACCAGTGCGTCCGGCGTACAGCGAGTCGCGAAACACGTCGACCGAATTGCCGATCGGAGTGATGCATCCCAAGCCCGTGACCACGACGCGCATCACTGAATCCTCACACCTGGGTTCTTGCTCCCGCACACTGTGTGTGCGTGCATTACGTCGTCGCGGCATTCGGAGGCGCAGCGGCACGGAGAGTTGCAACCCCGCGGACTACGTCTCCCACTGTCTTCAGCGAGTTGAGGCTGTCATCGGGAATCTCGATGCCGAACATCTCTTCCACGGCGAAGCTTAGATTGATCTTATCCAGCGAGTCAATCTGCAGTTGCTCGAACGTGCTGTCCATCTGGACATCCGATTCTGGCAGGTTTTTTGACTTGGCGACAAGTTCGATAATTCGGGACTCGATGTCGTCCATACGTTCTCCCATAGTCCGTTTGACGCACAACCCGTGCAAATGATCGGATAAGAATCATTTAACCGATTGCAAGATAGCCATAAACTGCCATCAGACTGTTGTACCATCTGCGCATTGGCGGCAGAAAAAATGAGCCGCTCCTACCACCGCAGAAGCACCAACTCCAAGCAGAAGCCAGGGCCCATCGCCGCCAGAATGCTGTGGGATCCGGGGGCGCCGCGATGATTTTCGAGCGTGTCGGCCAGAACCATCAGCACCGATGCCGCTGAGAGATTGCCGACTTCGCGCAGGCTGTTCCACGACCCTTCCAGCGCGTCCTTGGGCAGTGCCAGCGAAGCCTCCACGGCTTCAAGCACCTTGGGGCCGCCGGAATGAAAGATCCAGCTTGTGATATCGGCCAGGCTGAGCTTGTTCTGCGCGAGAAAACTCTCTACGTTGCCGCGCAGGTTCTCAAGCACCACTTTGGGCACGTCGGGCGAGAGCACGATCGTAAAGCCAGTGTCCCCGATATCCCAGCCCATCACGTACTCGGTGTTGCGATAAAACGTGGAGCGCGTGGCCAGGATGCTGGGGCCGGGCGGGACCTTCGACGCCGGAAGCACGACGTCGTTACCGGTGATCACAACGGCTGCCGCACCATCGCCGAAGAGGCCGCAGGAGATCAGGTTGGCGATGGACTGGTCGTCATCCTGCCAGGTCAGCGAGCACAGCTCGACGGACAGTAGAAGCGCGATCTGGTCCGGGAACGCGCGCACATAATCCGAGGCGCGCGCAATTCCGGCTGCACCCGCCACGCACCCGAGGCCGAAGATCGGGGTGCGCTTGACGCTCGCAGGAAACGGCATCAGGTTGATCAGCCGGGCGTCGACCGTGGGACTGGCAATGCCCGTTACCGAGGCGAAGAAGATGGCGGAAACGTCAGCCGCGGTCAGGCCCAGAGGCTCCAGCGCGCGAGTGATGCATTGCTGGCCAAGTTCGACCGCGCTGGATATCCATACATCGTTGGTCGCGTTAAAGCCTACCAGCGACGGGTAGTCCTGCAGCGGCAAGACAAAGTGGCGGAAATCTACTCCGCAATTGGCATGCAACCGGTTCAGAAGCCGTGGTTCGGGCAGTTTGCTCTCCCAGCGGTTTCGCAAAGCCTCGGTAATCTCGGCCTGAGGGTAGCGATAAGCTGGAAGCGCGGTGCCGACAGAAGAGATGCGCATGAAGTGAGAGGCCTGTTCCTGATGACGTTATGGAGGGACTGTTGACCGGGCAGCGCTACGCTGCACGATGTTTCACAACTTCCTAAGAGTCTAATGGATGCGGTCACGCTCACGCGTGTAGAGGGTGTTTCTGGGAAATTCTCTGGAGAGGGAGCTTAGGGTATCGCGCGCCTGTTGCGAGTGTCCGTCGCGGATTGCCGCCACCGCCAGCATCATGCGGGCAAATGGGGCCAGATAGTGCCCCTGCGAGGCAGTGATGCGCAGCAGGCGAAGTCCCTCTTCGCGGTTCGTTCCTGCGCCTGTCCACCTCAGCATCCAGCGCAGGGGCGCCCATTTGAGCGAGAGCATGTAATTCTCCACGCCCGAGGCCAGATAGGCGTCGTACATTGTTGGATTGATGGCCAGGGTTCGCCGCGATAACGCGCTCGCCTGCTTGGAGTAGGAGAGCGCGTCCACATCGCGCTTCTCGATCATCAGCGCGTAGTCGGAGCGCATACCGCAAACCAAAGTCTTGGCGTAGAGCGCGTTGGCATCTTTCGGATTCCGCACAAGCGCTGCGTCCGCCAAGCGGTTGGTCTGATCGGCACGGTCCTCGAATGCCTTGCGCACGGCGGGATCGGGCGTCAGCTTGTGGCGGCTGTCGAAGCGGCTCTGGTCAGCGAAAAGCTGCACGTCGATTATGCTGAGCCGGTCGAACTCACCGAAGAGGTAGGCTGCCGCGTCGGAGGCCGTGCCTAAGGGATCCTCTGGATGGGCCTGGATCCATGTCGCGAACTGAGCGTGAGCGGCGGAAAAATCCAGGTTGTACAGGTCGGCGTAGCCGAGATCGAGCGCGTTGCGCGGCTGGGCCAGGGCGGTTTTATCCGGATCGGCGTGGGCCGGAGTCGGCAGGATCGAAGGCAGGATCAGTCCGGCCACCAGGAGCAATGTCTCTGCAATTCGCAATCGACTTCGGACTTTCATGCCTAATGCTCTCTCCTCACTCGTCCACTACGCCGCTCTCAGTAAGATGCAGGATTCTTTGTTCGATGGGTCGATTGTGTCCTATTCAACCTTTATTACAGGAACATGTGATTGTTTCGCCGGTGCGCGACTGCTACTCTCGCGCTGTTGCGTGGAGTTAGGACGTTCGGCACTGCATAGATGGACGATATGTGTAAAGGGAGCCAGGAATGACAAACAAGGTTCCACTTGTTGTGATCGTCGGCAGTGACTTATTCCGGCCCATCAAGGGTTAGACGAGTCGTAAGGCCATTAGAAAGGTGCGGCTACGAAAAATACCGACAGCTAATAAAAGACCGACAACTCACGTTCGTCCCGGCGCGATAGTGGTCCATCCACAGTCACTGAGAGGTTCCAGTTCTTTGATGGCGTTGCCACAAATCGCAACTCCTCACCGTTCGAGATTGAAGGCCATTCGGCGACTTCGAGATGGTAAATAAGCATCGTTACAAACGAATGACATGTTGCAGACAGGCTGCTGACACTCACAGAACCGCGCGCTGGTAGCGTCAGTATTCAAGATGAGGTATCACCCCGTGCAGATACTCGACTCGTCAAATCGGAATCCGTACTCACGTTATTTATGGGCCGGGATTTTTACGTTGGCCAGTTTGCTGCTAACCCCAGCGCAACCCGCATTGGCGCAAGATGTGCCAATCATCTCTGGAGGCATTGGCTTCCTTGACAGCACCAACGCCGGTGTCAATTTCTTCCAGCCGGTCGTAGCTCCCGTGATTGCCGTTCCGATGGGCAATCATTTTCTAGCAGAGGGACGATTCTATTTCGAAGAGTTCTTCATCCAGAGAAACAACACCGGCCCGTATCATGGCACCTTCTTCAAAGACACCCAATATCTCCAACTCGATTACATTGCAGCTCCAAAACTGACGCTCACTGCCGGACGCTTTCTTACCCCATTCGGCACGTATAATGAGCGGTTGTCCGCGATCTGGCTTCAGAACTTCCAGGACGCTCCCCTGATCTTTCCAATTGGAACGCGCACTACGGGCTCAAGCGACGGCGCGATGGTCCGTGGAGCCTTGCTTTCGACGCACTCCATCCAGGTTAACTACCTCGCATACTTTTCGGTGCTGAGCGGTGTACCCCAATTCCAGTCCGCGCGTGCCGCGGGCGACCGAATCGATGTTTACTTTCCTGGAAGGCGTATCGAGGTTGGGACGTCCTACGCGCGTTTCCTGCAGGGAACTCATAACAATTCCACCGGTGTGCACTTCTGGTGGGAACCCTGGCGAGCTCCGCTGCACGTGCGTTCGGAGTATGCGCATGGCGCACACGCTCAGGGCTACTGGATGGAGAGCGCCTATCGCCTATCGCAATGGCATGGTCCGGACAGCATCGTTGGCCGGACAGAGCCTCTCTTCCGAATGCAGCAGACGTTCCGCAACAGTCCCGGGCCTGGGGATGGCCTGCCATCGACCGATACGAAACAGGCCGACTTCGGATTTGTCTATCACCTTCCACAGGAGGTTCGCTTCAACGCGAGCTATTCGAGGAAGTTCTCGACCGCTGGGAATGGAAATATCTGGGATCTTTCGCTCACGTACCGCTTTCTGTTCCCAGTTTGGCGAGGTCATCCATGAAAACGATTGCGGATCGAATCAATAGCAGAACCTCGAACAGGCTCGCCCTAATTGCCGTCGGGATTACGGTCTCGCTGGGCAGCTTGCTCAACGCGCAGTCCACGTCTCCCGCCAAGCAGCCGAAGCAGCCCGCGAAGACGTCAACTTCGGGAACCGGTGCGGCGCCTTCTGCACAGGACCCGGGCGAGCGCAAATTCCAAGCGAATTGCAACCGTTGTCACACTGCACCGGACCAAATTTCTCCGCGAATCGCCGGCACAATCGTGCGCCACATGCGGGTGAGAGCATCGCTCAGTGCGGAGGACGAGCGTGACATCCTGCGGTATCTCGCACCCTGATCGCCGCACAACCCAACATTCCAACTTGTCCGTGCTTACCTAAATTTCCGGAGGAAGCGCTTTTTATGAAGCTCAGGATTCTCTCGCCGCTATTCGTCGCAGCCGTCATCGCAGTCGTTTTCTGTTTCCAGCCCTCCCGTGCGCAGAGTTCTCCACGACGGATCGAGATTGTGGCGAAGCGTTTCAATTTCACCCCCAGCGAGATCACTTTGAAGAAAGGTGAGCCGGTAGTCATTGCGTTCACCAGTCAAGACGTCAATCACGGGCTGAAGGTCAAGGAGTTGGGTTTGTCGATCAAAGCCAACAAGGGCCAGGCAGGTGAATTTCCCTTCACCCCAAACCAGGCGGGCACATTCGTCGGGCAATGTTCGGTCTTCTGCGGATCTGGGCACGGCCAGATGAAGATGACGTTCCACGTGACGGAGTGAATATGCGAGCGCGCCTCCATCTCATGAGCGGACTCGTACTGCTGGGCGGCTGCAAGGTCGGCACACCCAACGGTCTGGAACACGGAGTGGTCGTGGCTATCAAGCACAACATCACGGTCCGCAATAAATCTCAGAAAAATCCCCAGCAATTCAATGCGGAAAACCTTGCGGCGGGGAAGGAAGCCTTCGGACATTACTGCTTTGTGTGTCATGGTCTCGACGGCCAGAACACAGGGGTTCCCTTTGCCGAGCGTATGTCGCCGCCTCTTCCCTCGCTTGCCTCGACCGAGGTGCAGACATATAGCGACGGACAGCTGAAGTGGATCATCGACAACGGACTGTCACCGTCGGGTATGCCTGCGTCGAAGGGAACGCTGAGCGACGACGAGATATGGTCCCTCGTCCTCTTCCTCAGGCATCTGCCTCCGGCAGGAAGCCTGGGAGAGCCCGAGACCTACAGCCACTAACAGGATTGTTTCAAAGGGGACACCTCAATGCGATGGAGCGCACCAGCAGACGGGAGAGTCGTACAAGCCGTAATCGCAACTTTTTGCGATTCGGCTGCACATTCCTACGAACGTCTTGCCGCATTGGACGATAGAGCCTGGGCACGCAGCTATTTCTGGCTGGATGCGAGCGGTATGGCTCTGTACTTTTTCGATCAGCTTCAGGCGCTCGAAATCGAAGGGGCACTGCCGGCCGCGACGCTCGCGAGATTGCGCAACAATCTGGCCGACAACCGGCGGCGCGCTTCGTTTATGTTCGAAGAATTTACTTATCTGAATCAACAGTTTCTTGGAGCCGGAGTGCGGTTCTGCAATTTGAAGGGCTTCACACTGTCGCCGGATTCCTGCCCCCATCCTGCCTTGCGCTGTCAGCTTGATTTCGACTTTCTCATCGACGGACGCGACCAGGGTCTCTGTCGGGAGATTCTGGAGAGAGCCGGCTATGTGCTGACGGTCGCTACCTCAAGAGAGTGGCAGTTTGAGGCTGGGTCTTCCGAAATTGCGCGCATGGAGGATTATTACAAGCCCAAACCGCAGCGCTCGGTCGAACTGCACTTCAGCTGCAGCGACAACGCTCCACACGAACCTACTCGGGATGAGAGGCTCGATCGGCTTACGTTACGCGCATGGA
>DASWCA010000447.1:0-2874 GCA_036390355.1 Acidobacteriaceae bacterium | reverse complement strand
TTCAGCAGTAGCTTTTGTGGTCTCGCTCATTGTCTTGTTCGCGGGGTTCGCTCCGTCGAAGGTGATGATACCAGCACATTCGCCTCGTTTGCGCCGCCATCTGTCGCTCGGACACAAATCGTCCCTCGCGAGAGAGACAGTTACCCATGATCCCGCGTGTCTGCGGAGAGCAAGACTGAATTTCGGAACCTCACCGCCAGCAAGAATTCCTAGCTGGCCGACGCGGCATGCCTCGGCGCCGGCACGCAGCTCAGGCAACCGCGCTCGGCGAGGAAGGCCGAATCGCAGATGTCCTTGTCGATTCGCTGGACCTTGGTCTTCGAGCGGGCACTGGCAGAAAAGTTGCCCAGGGCAGCGCCATGCAAAGCACCCTGGTTTCGCTTGTGCAGAGAGAAGTTCGGCTTAACGGCCATAGTCGGCCTCCATGTCTCAATAAAGCCGGGGGAGAGAACTCCCTTCAGCAGTGTCTGCCGCCTCGGTGAAAGGCGGATGGGATCGGGCCGGTGAGGAACACAAACGAAGATGCGTGCTCGCCGGAGGGCATGGTGCGGGGTCGCGGTGCGGGCTTCCTGGTGCGGGAGATAAGCCGGAAATGGACTTCGGAATCCGCCGGTTGCGCTCGATCGGCGCTTCGCGCTTTTACCGACACGCGGCCTTCCGGGTCAAGATATGGGTCAAATTTTGAAGCGCATCCGGCACATAACCAGAAGAACTCAAGTTCTGCCGATCCGCGCCCAAACACATAGAGATCGCCGGCGTTCAGCAGCTTGAACTCTTCGTGGCAATTTGGATTGACGCACCGCTGGACCATCAGAGTGCACCCCGGAACGCTAGTCTACGAGGACCGCCTGGGTCGATCTGTGACAGAAATCACACTAGTTGAGGAAATCTTCTTGCGAATCGCCTCAGACCTCAGGCCGGACTCCGCTCAAGACCCTAGATGCGGTCCAAGTGGGTAGAAGTTGCCTCGCCGGAGGAAAAAATTTCCACAGGAACCCGGCCCGCCATCACAGGACTGTCCCGCGCCGCATCCGGACCAACCCGGCGAATGCCCCGCCCAGGGTCGAAAGCGCCAGCAAAAAGGCCGAAACCATGGCAAATCCTGCCAGCATAATCCCGGCTCGGCCCTCCGGTGAGGTAAACAGCCGCACCAGCTCGGGTGGCGGCGGGGTAAGTTGCTGCTGAATCGTCTTTTGCAACTGGGCCGCCATCTGGGCGTCGAAGCTCCCCATGGAATGCAGCCCAAAGCGTGCCACCAGCCCCCAGCCGGCCATCGAAATCCCCAGCCCAAGCGCCAGGCACAGGCCCACCATCAACCCGATACGCGCGCCCACACGCACATCGATCCACGCCGCCGGACGCCGTTTCTGGTACAACCCCAGCGTAATCAGCGACGCGCTCATGATCCACAGAAGGCTAACCGGCGACAGCGCATCCACCCGCATCGCCAACAGGCTCAGCATCGAGCCGATGCCGGCCACCGCCGCCGCGCACAGGATCGCCGTCTTCCATTCCACCTGCCGCGGCTGGGGAGGAGGAAGCGCGCCCGTACTGGCCACGCCCGCCGCATCCACCGCCGGTTCGCCGCCGGTCTCAACCGACTGGTTCTCCATCGACAGAAAGAGCTGCGGCGTCCCGCACTGCGGGCAGAACGGCGATTCGCCCTTCCCCGCCGGAAGCTCGCCCCCGCATCGATGACAAAACTCTTGCATACCTTGAAACTACGCCACGGCCAACCCCGCGGCAAGCACCTCGCCGCTACTGCCTGGTGTCGTCGTCCTCGTCGCCGGACATCTTCCCCGGCAGGTCCAGCGCCACCAGCCCGAACTTCGTTCCGCCGCCGTCGGCGTCGATCTCCACCATATGCTGGTGCTGCTTCGAACCCGTCTTGAGTTCCAGGCTGCCCTTGCCCGGACGGTCCTGCACCGTGATGTGATGCTTGCTGTTGTCGTCGCACGTCAAGCCCTGCGACGTCTGCGCCGGCGTACCCACGGTGCGATTGTCGCGGCACGCAATCACGTCGCCATACCGCTTCAGATCGTTGCGATAGAACTCCTCCACCTTGTCCGGCGAATCGCCCGTACGGTAGCTCACCGCCTTCACCCGCAATTGAAAGCTGCCGAAGCTCATGTTCACGTCGGCCGCGCCATTGTCCTTATCCTTCTTCACCAGTTGCGCGCCGGGATACGCCTTAATGCCCATGCTCTCCAGCACCACCGAGTCGTTGGTCTTCACCTGCATCCCACCAAACGGCGTGGAGATCTTCACATCTTTGCTGTCACCGTGCTTGTCGGTCTCCACACGGCATCCCGCCAGCAGCGTCGTCGCCATTCCCGCAGCAACCCACGCCGCAATCCGCTGTGTCTGCATTCGTCTGCCTCTCTCTCGCTCCGCAAAACACGCACTCTACGCCTTAAGAAACAATACGCGCCAACCGGCCCCTGGGTTCCATCATCCTCGCGGCGCCAGAGGAGTCCGCGGCGCAGATGCTCCGCTTCTGGGAAGCAGATGCAAGTTCCGTTTCGGTCGGAACTTAGTTAGATAGAGTCCTGCGAAGTATTTTATTGCTGGCGTACTGGTCGCCCTGTGCTAGTCTTCTCCCGCTAGCGGCGTCCGGGATATCTGTCGCCGCAATCGTATCAGCCGAGTGGCTTGCTCATGGTTTTCCTGCACGACAGGCCTGCAACCGCAGTTCTCTGATTGGAGTGAACCATGATTCGCAGACTGCCCTCATCTCTCGTGTGTCTTTCTCTGTCTCTTTCCCTGGCCGGTCTTGGCGGGTGCGCCTTGCAGGGGCCCACGAACAGTGCGACCTCCGCAGCGGCAGCGGTGAAGGCGACCGGCATGGTGCATGGCGGGCAGCAGCCGGTTACC
>DASWCA010000446.1:0-5964 GCA_036390355.1 Acidobacteriaceae bacterium | reverse complement strand
CAGGCGCAGGTGGATGCGATGCTCGCGGTGAAGGGCGCGCGAACGACGGAGAACACATTGCGGTTTTTCGATGAGGCGCATCGGGAACTGAATCTGGCGGCAAGTGGCGCGGGCCTGCTGACGAATGCCTCTCCGAACAAGGCGCTCCGCGATGTGGGCGATGAGGTGGTGCAGAAGGTGTCGGCACAGGCAACGGCGCTGTCTCTGAATCCGGATGTCTACCACGCACTGCAGGCGGTGGATGCGAAGGCGGCGGATGCGGCGACGCGGTATTACCTCGAGCACGCGCTGCTGGAATACAGGTTGAGCGGCATCGACAAAGACGAGGCTACGCGCGAGCGGGTGCGCAAGCTGAGCGACCAGTTGACGGCGGAGACGCTGCACTTCCAGCGCAATATTGCCGAGAGCCAGGGTAAGGTGGTGGTGAAGGACAAGAACGAGTTGGATGGACTACCGGCAGACTACATTGCCCGGCATCCAGCCGCGGCAGACGGAACGATTACGCTGACCACGGACGAACCGGATTACCGTCCGGTGATGACGTATGCAAAGAGCGACGATCTGCGGCACCGGATGTATCTGGCATACAACGGGCGCGCGTATCCGGCAAACACGGAGTTGCTGGCGCAGATTCTGAAGACTCGCGCGGAGATGGCGCATGAGCTTGGGTTCGCGAACTGGGCGGAGCTGGCGACCGCGGACAAGCTGATCAAGAATCCGGCGAATGTGAGGTCGTTGCTGGCGGAGCTGGACAAGGCTGCGAAGCCGGTGGCGACGAAAGAGTACGCGGAGATTCTGGCGTTTGCGCAGGAACGCGAGCCGGGGCTGAAGGTGATTCCCGCATACAGCGCGGGGTACTGGATGGAGCAATATCAGCGCACCGCGTATGGATTCGATTCGCAGGCAGTTCGGGCGTACTTCCCGTTCCCCGAGGTGCAGAAGGGCGTGCTCGATACGGCGGCGCGGCTATTCCACGTGAAGTTTGTCGAGGTGAAGGGGCTGGAGTTGTGGGACTCGTCGGTGACGACGTTCGATGTGATGGATGGGCTCGACGGCAGCGGGAAGAAGCTGGGGCGGATCTACCTGGACATGCATCCGCGGGAAGGGAAGAACAAGTGGTTCAACGCGGGCACGATTGTGACGGGCGTTGCGAACAGGCAGTTGCCGGAGGCGCGGCTGAACGGAAACTTTGCAGGTGGCGCAGATGGTGATCCCGGCCTGATGCAGTACTCGGATGTAGTGACGTTCTTCCACGAGTTCGGGCACATGATGCATGCGGTGCTGGGCTCCCACCAGGAGTGGACGGGGACCTCGTCATTCAACATCGAATGGGATTTTGTGGAGGCGCCCTCGCAGATGCTGGAGGAGTTCTTCCGCGACAAGAAGCTGGTCGACGGATTTGCGAAGCACTACAAGACGGGCGAGGTGCTGCCGGACGATTTGTTCAACAAGATGCTGCGCGCGGATGCGTTTGGCCGCGGGATGGGATACGAGCGGCAGATTTCGCTGGCGAACTACTCGCTGGAGTTGCACGATCGCACGCCGGAGAAGGTGGACATCGAGGGCATGTGGAAAGAGGCGGCGACTCAGGGGTCGCCGTGGCAGTGGGTCGAAGGCAACCACGCGTTTGCGACGTTTACTCATCTGACGGGTTACTCGTCGAACTACTACACGTATTCGCTGAGCAAGGTGATTGCGCTGGACTTCTTCAACCAGTTCGACAAGAACAATCTGCTCGATGGGCTGGCGGCGATGCGGTACAGGAAGACGGTGCTGGAACCGGGCGGGTCGAAGTCTGCGAATGACCTGGTGAAGGATTTCCTGGGACGGCCGCAGAGCTATGAGGCTTTCCGGGAATGGATGAATGAGGAGTTTGCGGGGGCGAAGAAGTAGGGCGGGCTAGAAGATCTGGAAGTTCACTTCGACCTTCAGTTCGACGGGAACGGGTCGGCCCTGATACGTACCCGGAGAGAACTTGTATTTTCTGACGGCTTCGAGTGCCTTTTCGTCGAGTGTGAGGGCTGCTTTGCGATCCTTTTTGGCGACGTCGTCGGCTGCGGAGTGGATGATGTGAACGTCTGTTGTATTGCCCTGCTCGTCGACGGTGAGTGAAACAGTGGCGGTTGCGTTGAGCTTTTTCTTGCGAGCTGCTTCAGAGAACTCGGGCTCGGCCGCGTGGATTACCTTTGGCGGCGTGACGCCACACCCAGCGTGATATTTTCCTGAGGCATCCAGACCGCACGGTTTGGCCGGAGCAGATTGTGGGGCGGTGGAATCGCTGGGTGGCGGAGGCGCGGCTGGGGTGGTTGCTTGCGGGGTGAGCAGAGCTAACCAGATGGCGATAATGGGGAGCATGAGGCCTCAATGAGTTTCGGAAGAAGGGTAACACGGGGTCGATCGGCAAAATGCCCGGGGCTAAAGCCCGGTTCGTTCTGGTGACGACTACCGCAGGCTGAAGCCTGCTGCTACTCCGGTAAAGCAACTACGGAGATTCTGACTCTGCGAGTCAGAATGACGACGTTGGGGGCGAGTCAGAATAACGCTACAGTGGGCGGTGGGTGCCTTGATGCTGATGGTTTGATGAGGGGTGGCTTGCTGCTGGGTCGCTTCATGCGGGGTGGCTTGATGCTGGGTGGCTTGATGTATCGTTTTGTACGAGGAGAACTTTCGATGATGCGTGTGATGAAGTATGCGATGTCGGTGGGGATTGCTGCGTGGATGGGTGCGGCGGCGATGCAGGGACAGCAGGCAGCGGCGCCTGAGGTTGCTGCGAAGCCGCAGGCCGTGGCTACGCTGACGATTGAAACAGCGAAACCGATTGCGAAGGCGAGTCCGATCCTCTATGGGCTGATGACGGAGGAGATCAACTACTCGTACGACGGTGGATTGTATGGGGAGTTGGTGCAGGACCGGACGTTCTTGAGCAGCCGGAACGACACGGAGAACTGGGTTCCGGTGCCGCAGGGGACGGCGCGCGGATCGGTGACGCAGGACCGGACGACCGGGCCAAGTGCCGCGCTGCCTGCGAGTGAAAAGGTTACGGTGGAGCAGGCCGATGCGGCGAACATGTTCGGGCTGCGCAATCGCGGATGGTGGGGCGTTCCGGTGCGGCCGAATACGACGTATACGGGGTCGGTATATGCGAAGGCGGATGTGGCGGCCGCGGGGATGAAGGTGAGCCTGGTCGCGAATGATACGGGCAAGGTATTGGCGAGTGCGTCGTTGCCGGTGCTGACCAAGGATTGGAAGCAGTACACCTTCACGATGAAGACGGGCGCTGATGCCGGCTCGACCGCGAACAATCAGATTGTGGTGACGGTCGATCATCCGGGCTCGGTGTGGCTGCAACTGCTGTCGCTGTTTGGGCCGACGTACAAGAATCGCGTGAACGGCAATCGCATCGACTTGATGGAGATGATGGCCGCAATGCATCCGGCGTTCCTGCGGTTTCCGGGCGGAAACTATTTGGAAGGCAATACGATTCCGGAGCGCTTCGACTGGAAGAAGACGGTCGGACCGCTGGTGGATCGGCCGGGACACGCGAGTCCGTGGAGGTACCACTCGAGCGATGGGATGGGGCTGCTCGAATTCCTGGGGTGGTGCGAAGACTTGAAGATGCAGCCTGTGCTGGCGGTGTATGCGGGCTATTCGCTGCAGCAGCAAGTGGTAAAGACCGGCGCGGACATGGAGCCTTATGTTCAGGATGCGCTGGACGAGATTGAATATGTCACCGGCGACGCTTCGACGAAGTGGGGCGCGCAGCGGGTGAAGGACGGGCATCCGGCGCCATTTGCGCTGAACTATGTGGAGATTGGGAACGAGGACAACTTCGACCGCACCAAGAGCTACGACGCACGGTATGCGCAGTTCTACGATGCGATCAAGAAGAAGTATCCGGCGCTCGAGTTGATTGCGACAACGCTGGTGAAGGGGCACGTGATGGACGTGCTCGACGATCATTACTATCGCCGGGCGGAGCAGTTCTTCGCGGATACGCATCATTACGACTCGACCGATCGCAAGGGGCCGAAGATCTTTGTCGGCGAATGGGCGACGCGCGAAGGGACGCCAACGCCGAACATGGGAGCGGCTTTGGGCGACGCGGCTTGGATGACTGGGATGGAGCGGAACAGCGACATCGTGGTGATTGCGAGTTATGCGCCGCTATTCGTGAATGTGAATCCGAATGGAATGCAGTGGCAGTCGGACTTGATCGGGTATGACGCGAATTCGAGCTACGGAAGTCCGAGTTACTATGCTCAGGTGATGTTTGCGGGTCACGTTGGGACTGAGATTGTTGCGTCGGAGTTGAAGGGCGCGGGCGATCGGCTTTTCTACTCGGTGACGCGCGATGCGGCTAAGGGGATTGTGTATCTGAAGATTGTGAATGCGTCGTCGAAGGCACAGGATCTGAAGATTTCGCTGGACGGCGCGAACAACGTGAAGAGCAGCGCGAAGCTGATCCGGCTGAGCGCGGCGACGACTGCGGCGACAAATTCGATTTCAGATCCGAAGCGCGTGGCGTCGGTCGAAAGCACGGTGAAGGGCGTGGGTAAGGAGTTCACTCGGACCGTGCCTGGGTACTCGATTGATGTGCTGGAGATCGGGGTTCAGTAGAGCCCGGGGCCAAAGCCCCTTTCATAGAGAGCAGGTTTACCGCGGGCTGAAGCCTGCTGCTACTCCGCGCGTGGCTGCGGTCGCCAAGGGCGTCATGTAGCGGGTGGCGAAGTCGAGGAAGATCGGGTAGTCGGGGGCCGGTGTGTGGCCGCCGGAATGCTGGCGGAAGCCTAGATCGCCGGTGATGAGCGCGGCGCCGACGGGTGGGAAGGTGCTGGTGATCCCGTTTTCATCCATCAAGCCGCGTGCGCCGAGTAGCTTGTAGACGGCGCCGGCGGCTACTTCGGCGATGAATGTGCCACGAACGTCGGCCCAGGCGTCGCCGCCCTCAGTGGTGCCGCCGCCGATGAAGACTGGACGCGGCGCGCAGAGGGCGATGAGTTCGTGGGAGTCGACGGGCAGGTCTGCGGGGGTGACTTCCTTCGGAGCCAGCTCGGCGTACTTGAGGTAGTTGCCGGCCATCCAGTGATACTCGCCGGTGGCGGCGATGTTTTCTAGCTGCTCGCCGTAGTGGCGGCGGGCGAGGTTGGCTCCGCCGGCGCCGGAGGAGTTGACGTAGGCTGCGGCGAATCGCTGATCGTACGCCATGGCGACGAGCGCGGTCTTGCCGAAGCGCGAGTGGCCAGACACGGCGACGTGGCGGGCGTCGACGTCCTTATCAGTTTCGAGATAGTCCATAAGGCGCGAGCCTCCCCAGGCCCAGGCGCGGAGGACACCCCAGTCGTCGAGCCTGCGCGGATGGCCGTGGTTGCTGAGGCCGATGATGCCCTGGGTGAGGCCAGCACCGTTATCGGCCTGGATGGTGGTGGGGTAGAGCAGCGCGTATCCCCAGCCTTTTGCGAGGACCTGCTGCTTCCATTCCGTCGGCGCCGAAGCTGCGGGGCGGTTGGCGGGATGCGGGTAATTCTCGAAGGTGAACTCGAGGATGACGGGGACGGGCTTGTGTGAGTTGGCCGGAACTGTCAGTGAGGCTTCGATGTCGACCGTGACGACGGGATAAGCAGAGTTGTCAACGTGGCCGATGAGGCGGCGGGTGATGGTGGCGATGCCGGCTTCGGTTCCGGGCGTGGTCGAGACGACCTGCCAGTGGACCGCGGGGACGTTGGCGGGGACTCGCCCATAGACTTCGCGGTCGAAGAGTTCGACAATCTGCGGGCGACGCTGCGTCCACCAGACCTTGGCGGAGTTTACAGGCTTTCCGTTGTCGAGGATCAGCGGGCTGGGCAGACTGGGCCAGGGATTGGCTTTGGACTCGTCATAGTTGACCGGGTTCGGGGACTGCGGGTTCGGGCTGACGCCAGGCCGAAGCGCGGTGATGTGGAGGAGGTCGAGAAGGCGCTGGTGGTC
>DASWCA010000445.1:0-2966 GCA_036390355.1 Acidobacteriaceae bacterium | reverse complement strand
ATCTTGTCTTGGTATTGCTTGTGAGTACTCTTTGATCCGCTCATGATCTGTGCGTCTGCTAGTCTCCTGTCACATAAATAAGTGAACTAACTTGGGCCGAGGTGCGTCTAAGATGCAGGAGGCTTAGATGCGAACCGGACGCCCCAAACGGCCGTTGACTTTGACTGAGGACGAGCAGGAGCGGCTTCAATCGCTGGCCCATCGCGCGCGCAGCCAGCCGGCGCTGGCTCGGCGGGCGCGGGTCGTGCTGGCCTGCGCCCAGGGACTCGCGAACAAGAGCGTGGCGAAGAAACTGCTCTGCTCGCTGGGCATGGTGGGCAAGTGGCGCTCCCGATTTCTGCGGAGTCGCCTGGAAGGACTCTATGACGAGCCGCGACCCGGAGCGCCCCGCAAAGTCACCGATGCTCAGATCGAGCAGATTGTGATTCAGACCCTGGAAAGTACACCGCGCGCACAGACGCATTGGAGCACGCGCGGCTTGGCCCAAGCCACCGGGCTCAGCCGCATGACGATCAGCCGGATTTGGCGCGCCTTCGGTCTGCAGCCTCATCGCACCGATATCTTCAAACTATCGCCCGATCCGAGGCTCATCGAGAAGGTGCGCGACATCGTGGGCCTGTACATGAACCCGCCCGATCACGCCCTGGTCTTCTGTGTGGACGAGAAGAGCCAGATTCAGGCGCTGGACCGCACCCAACCGCTGCTGCCTTTACGGCCCGGCCAACTCGAGCGCCGCACCCACGACTACAAACGCCATGGCACGACTTCCCTGTTTGCCGCGTTGGAATTGAAGACCAGCCGCGTGATTGGCCAACTGCACCGCCGCCATCGCTCCGCGGAATTTCGCCAGTTCTTGGATGTGATCGAGGCGCAGGTGCCCGCCGGACTGGAGGCGCATCTCATCGTGGACAACTACGGCACCCACAAAACCGCGATCATCCGGAAATGGTTCGCGAAACGCCCAAGATTTCATGTCCACTTTACCCCCACCTATGGTTCCTGGATCAACCTGGTGGAGCGCTGGTTCGCCGAAATCACCAACAAGCGAATTCGACGCGGCGTGTTCCGCAGCGTGAAAGAACTGGAAGCGGCCATCCGCGAATACATCGAGGTGCACAACGAAAATCCCAAGCCCTTCGTTTGGACCAAAACGGCGGACCAAATCCTCGCCAGCATCGCTCGCTTCGCCCAGCGCACGTGCGCCGTCCAACCGTCTTGACTTATGTCACGAATCACTGTGACAGGAGACTAGCAGCCCGTGGTGAAAGTCGTTTCTACTGGTATACACAGGCGCGGTAGCATTCAGCTTGCAATTATCCGATTTGGTCATACAATGCGGGCATGGCCATGGGCAATTGTACGCAGAGGAGACGGCAGGAAGCGATCTGGGTTGCGCAGCACACGCTGGCGCGAGGTCCTAGTCACCCTTTCTATGAGCGTTTGAACCAGCTGCTGGAGGGAAACCATTTCGATGACTTTGTGGAGGGGTTGTGCCGGCGGTTTTATGCGGAGAAGCAGGGGCGGCCCAGCCTGGCGCCAGGGATCTATTTTCGGCTGCTGCTGATCGGCTATTTCGAAGGGATCGATTCCGAGCGAGGGATCGCCTGGCGGGCGCAGGATTCGCTGGCACTGCGGTCGTTTCTGGATATCGCGCTGGACGAATCGCCGCCCGATCATTCGACCCTCTCACGGACGCGGCGGCTGATGGATGTGGAGACGCATCGGGAAGTGTTCGCTTGGGTGCTGAGGATTTTGGCCGAGCAAGGCTTGCTGAAAGGGCAGACGCTGGCGATTGACGCTACCACGCTGGAGGCGAACGCGGCCTTGCGGGCGATTGTGCGGCGGGACACGGGGGAAGGTTATCAGGAGTTCTTGCAGCGGCTGGCGCAGGCTTCGGGGATCAAGACGCCCACGCGGGAGGACTTGGCGCGGCTGGATCGGAAACGGGCGCACAAGGGATCGAATGAGGAATGGGAACATCCGCACGATCCCGATGCGCGCATTACGAAGATGAAGGACGGGCGGACGCACCTGGCGCACAAGGTGGAGCAGGCGGTGGATGTGGAGACCGAAGCCGTGGTGGCGGTGACGGTGCAGGCGGCCGATCGGGGCGACACGCAGACGGTGCAGGAGACCTTGTGTGAAGCCGGGGAACAGGTGGCGACGGTGGCGGGCGAGGCGAAGAGCGAGGGAGTAAATCCGCAAGGGCCGAAGGAAATCGTGCTGGACAAGGGGTATCACAGTAGCGAAGTGCTGGTGGAGTTGGCGGAGTTGGAGGTGCGGAGTTACTGCTCGGAGCCCGAGCGCGGCCGGCGGAGTTGGAAGGGGAAGGCGGAAGAGCAAGCAGCCGTGTACGCCAACCGGCGGCGGATTCGGGGCGAGCGCGGAAAACGGCTCCTGCGGCAGCGCGGCGAGAAGATCGAACGCAGCTTTGCCCACCTGTATGAGACGGGCGGGATGCGAAGGGTGTACCTGCGCCGGCACCCGAACATCCTCAAGCGTCTGCTCGTGCACGTGGCGGCATTCAACTTGGGCCTGGTGATGCGCAAGCTTTTCGGCAAAGGCACGCCCCGGGGCCTACAGGGCTACCGCGCCGCGCTCTTTTTGGCCATTTTGCAGCGCCTGAGCGAGGTCTGGGCGCTGAGACGGGCCTTGGAAAATTTCAGGATGGCCCCGAGGCGTTCTCCCGCTCCTCAAAGCTTTCAAACCTGACTCATTTGATTACTGCGAAAGAGGCCGTTTCTACCACGGGCTGCTAGGGCAAACACGCCATTTCTGCAACTGGTAACCTGGGGAGATCGGCGTGCCGGCTCCGCTCAGAATTACTCCGATGACCTCCACCAGCAACGACAGAGCGTATCCTTTATGTTCCCCAAAGGTTCGGATGGCGCCTCCATCGTAAAGGTCGGCCGGGTTGGTGGTCGGCTTGCCATCTTTATTGACCAGGCAGCCGGTCGGCACCGACA
>DASWCA010000444.1:0-2306 GCA_036390355.1 Acidobacteriaceae bacterium | reverse complement strand
GGGCATTGCCGCCGACGACCGCATCATCACCGCTCCGCCGGACGGCCTCTCCGACGGCGACCAGGTGCGCGTGGCCGGCGGCGCCAGCAAGCCGGCGACGGCGTCGGAGAAGCAAGCGCCGAAGAGCTAGCTCGGAGCACGGCTCTGTAGGGTGGGCAAAGCGAAGTGTGCCCACCACTTTGGTGTGATTGGAGAAAGAGAGGTGGGCACGGCGCAAGCGCGCCTTTGCCCACCCTAGTGTGCCGAGCATGGTCGACAGCTTGGAGGTGAAAGTCCTTTATCCAGCCTGATGGTGGCGAAGGATTAGCGAAGCGCAAGGGCGTCGTCGCGAGGCGGGGTCTGGAGGAAGCGTGGAGCAAAACCGCGGCCCGATGGACAAGAACCGGATAACGAGGCCTGCCCGGCCGGACGAGCGAGATAGGAATCGCGAAGTCCACAGCCATCAAAGGCCGGGGTGGTAGATCCGGCGGGCGTGCGGCGAAGGCGGTCGATCTTACCTCGGGAGGTCTGCGCTGTGTCCCTCAGACGGGACTGGGGACGTCGCAAGGCGTCCTGACCGCAGCGCAGAAGTCAGCAGATGGCGTAGTAGGCGGGGCGACCCGCCGAAGGCCTGAACGATGGACGGCAAGTAGAACGGTGGACTCGGACGGGCGATGCGGCAGAAAATTGAACCGGAGATCACCTTGCAGACCGGAGCGATGGGTGAAGCCCGAAGCGCCGGCATGGAAGGGACCGAAACCCGGACGGCGAACACCGAAATCGAAAGCCAGGCGGCCTATGGGCCGTCGATGGAAGTGATTGTCGAGCGAGACAATCTGAGGAAGGCGTTGGCGCAAGTGAAGCGCAACAAGGGAGCCGCCGGTGTCGACGGTATGAGTGTCGATGCCCTGGCTCCGCACCTGAAAGAGCACTGGCCCGCGATCCGGGTTCATCTGCTTGAGGGCACTTACAAACCACAGCGGGTGAGGCGTGTGGAGATACCGAAGGTATCGGGCGGCACACGGTCGCTCGGCATTCCGACGGTGCTCGACCGCTTCATCCAGCAGGCGGTTTTGCAGGTGCTGCAAGCAGAATGGGACCCGACGTTCTCCGAGCACAGCTTTGGCTTCCGGCCGAAGCGCTCGGCGCATCAGGCGGTGGCTCGGGCGCAAGAGTTGATCGCGTCCGGCCATGGCATCGTCGTGGACCTCGACCTGGAAAAGTTCTTCGACCGGGTCAACCACGACATCCTGATGGGGTTGGTGGCGAAGCGGGTGGCCGACAAGCGTATCCTGAAGCTGATCCGCGGCTTTCTGACCGCGGGTGTGCTGATGGATGGGCTGGTCAGCGCGACGGAAGAAGGGACACCGCAAGGTGGGCCGCTCTCGCCGCTGTTGTCGAACTTGATGCTCGATGTGCTGGACAAAGAACTGGAGACGCGTGGCCTCAACTTCGTTCGCTATGCCGATGACTGCAACATTTATGTCCGCAGTCAGCGAGCCGGCGAGCGCGTGATGGCCAGCATCGAAAGCTTCTTGGCCAAGCGCCTCAAGCTCAAAATCAACAAGGCGAAGAGCGCGGTCGACCGACCGGTCAAGCGCAAGTTCTTGGGCTTCAGCTTCACGAGCCGGAAACAGCCTCGACGGCGCATCGCGCCGCAGTCGCTGGCCCGAATGCGAAGCCGGGTACGGGAACTGACGCGCAGGACCCGAGGCAAAAGCCTCGCGCAGGTCATCAAGGAGCTGAACATCTACCTGATCGGGTGGCGCGGCTACTTTGCCTTCTGCGAGACGCCGTCGACGTTGAGCGAACTTGACCAATGGATCAGACGACGGCTGCGTGCCCTCGTCTGGAAGCAATGGAAACGAGGACCCAATCGCTACGCTGAACTGCGACGCTGCGGCGTCGGCCCGGCTCAAGCGGCGAAAACCGCCAGCAGCCTTGGGGGCCCTTGGCGGCTCAGCAACAGTCCCGGAGTTACCATGGCCTTATCGAACGCCTTCTTCAAATCGCTCAGTCTTGCAACTGTCGCGGTCCCCAAGCATGCTTAATCCACCGAACCGCCGTATACGGACCCGTATGTACGGTGGTGAGGGAGGGGAGGAGTCGCGAGACTCCCCCCTATCCCGATCGAATCCGCGCAAACTTTTTCTCCGTCGCCCTTCGAGGCTCGCCTTGCGTTGCAAGGCGAGCGCCTCAGGATGACGGTGAAGGATCGCTGACTGCCGAAGCTTACCTCGGCGCGCGCTTTGCAAGAATGCGCTGCAACGTACGCCGGTGCATGTTGAGCCTCCGCGCCGTTTCCGAGACGTTGCGGTTGCACATCT
>DASWCA010000443.1:0-2975 GCA_036390355.1 Acidobacteriaceae bacterium | reverse complement strand
CGGTCGCGACCAGCGTGGCTGGAGCGACGCTGGAGTGGCCGGGTGAGAGGCAGATGGTTTGGCTGGCGGCACTGTTACCATTATTTGGGGTGAGACCGAGGCGGTTGCGTCGACTGGGCGGAATTGCGCTGGTGTGTTGCGTGATGCTGGTGGCGGGATGCGGTGCTTCGCGGCTGATTCCGGCGACCAGTACGGGCGGTGGCGTGACAGCGAGTCCAACACCGAGCGGGACGTACAACCTTGTTGTTTCCGGGACGAGTGCGGGGCTTACGCGGAGTGTTGGGTTGACTCTGATTGTGCAATGAAGATGGATTCGTGTCGGGTGTCGGAGTGGGTTATTTCTTTATCTAGCTATCAGCTATCAGCTAAGAGCTATCAGGTTAGGCGGACTGGCCGGCGGCGACACCGGAGGCCCAGGCCCACTGGAAGTTGTAGCCTCCGAGCCACCCGGTGACGTCGACGACTTCGCCGATGAAGTAGAGGCCGGGGACCTTGCGGCTCTGCATGGTGCGGGCGTCAAGGAAGGCGGTGTCTACGCCGCCTGTGGTGACTTCGGCCTTGTCGTAACCTTCGGTGCCGGCGGGGAGAATGCGCCAGTTGTGGAATTGCCGCTCCATCTCGGCAAGTGCGGTGTTGGGCAGAGAACGCGACTGGGCGTGGTCTGGATTTGCGCGCGCGTGGAGGGCGCGCCAGCGGTCGGCCATGCGATGGGGGACGATGGCGCGCAGGGCGAGTGCTGCGGCTGCCAGGTCGCGGCGAGCGTTCGAGTGCATCAGCGGGGCGAAGATGCCTGGCGTGTTTGCGCGCTCCGGGTGCGGAGGCCACGGGAAGTTCGGGGCGAGATCCAGTTCGATCGGTTCGCCGGGAAGCCAGTAGGAGGAGATTTGCAGGATGGCGGGACCGCTGAGGCCGCGGTGGGTGATGAGCATTTTTTCGCGGAACGTTGCGGTTTGTGCGGTCTTTGTGTTTCGTTTTTGCCTGGTGCGGGGAGTGGCCGCGATGACTTCGGCGGAGAGTCCGGTCAGGTCGCACCAATCCGATTGATCCTGCGCGTTGAAGACGAGCGGAACGAGGCCGGGGCGAGTTTCAACGATGGGGTGATTGAACTGCCGGGCGAGGTCATAGCCGCAAGAGGTTGCGCCCATCTTTGGGATGGAGAGACCTCCCGTGGCGACGACGAGGGAGGCTGCGGCGATCGCGCCGGCAGAGGTCTCGACGCGGAAGGGGACCGCTCCGGCAGTGTGGGTGACGGAGAGGAGCCGAGTCGCAGATTGGACGCGGACGTTGGCGTCGGCGCACTCGCGGAGCAGCATGTTGAGGATGTCGTGGGCGGAGCGATCGCAGAAGAGTTGGCCGAGGGTTTTCTCGTGGTAAGGGATGCCGTGTTTTTCGACCAGCGCGATGAAGTCCCGCGGAGTGAACCGGGCGAGCGCAGACTTGGCAAAGTGCGGGTTGGCGGAGAGAAAGTTCTCCGGGGCAGCATTGATGTTGGTGAAGTTACAGCGGCCTCCGCCGGAGATGAGGATCTTCTTGCCGGGGCGATCGGCGTGTTCGAGGACGAGAGTGCGGCGGCCGCGGCGTCCGGCCTCGATGGCGCACATCAGGCCCGCTGCGCCTGCTCCGAGGATGAGGACGTCTACTTCGGTCATATACCTATTGTCGGCGAAGAGTTCGTTTGATCGTACAACGGGCAGCGCGCTTATGATTCTTATCAGTGAGTCAACGGAAGGAACAACGATGAAGATTGATACGAAGGATTTTTGTGTGCGGCCGGGAGAGAAGCTCAAGCTGAAGGATTGGCCGACCAAGGTAAAGCCTATGTTCGGCTCGAAGGACGAATACAAGGCACTGCTGGAGAAGCATGTGAAGGATCTGAGTTCGCTCCAGCAGCTTCTTTACGGGTCGAACCAATACGCATTGCTGGTGGTGTTCCAGGGGATGGATGCCGCGGGCAAGGATGGCGCAATCCGGCACGTGATGTCGGGGGTGAATCCGCAGGGGTGCGAGGTAACGAGCTTCAAGCAGCCGAGCGCAGACGAGTTGGAACATGATTTCTTGTGGCGTTCGACGCAGAGACTGCCTGAGCGCGGGCGGATCGGCATCTTCAACCGGTCGTATTACGAAGAGGTGCTGGTGGTGCGGGTGCATCCGGAGATACTCGCCGGCGAGGGGCTTGCGCAAGAGTTGCACGATGACAAAAACATCTGGGGCGAGCGCTACCGGTCGATCGTGGAGATGGAGAGGCATCTTGACTGCAACGGCACGCGCATTGTGAAGATATTTCTGCATCTGTCGAAGGAGGAGCAGAAGCGGCGGTTCCTGGAGCGGATCGATGATCCCGACAAGAACTGGAAGTTCGGCGCCGCAGACATTCACGAACGGAAGTACTGGAAGAGTTACACGCATGCCTTCGAGGAATGCCTGCGGGCGACCAGCACACGCCATGCGCCTTGGTACGCGGTTCCCGCGGACGACAAAGAGAATGCGCGGCTGATTGTGTCGCAGATCGTTGTCGACGCACTCAGCGACCTGAAGATGTCGTATCCCAGGACAACGCAGAAGCGCAGGCAGGAATTGCTGGAGATTCGCAAGATGCTGCAGAAGTGATCGTGGAGCCGCGCCAGGCTGTGCCTTTCGGGACGTATTAGTTCGGACAACCTGGCGATTATTTCAGCACGTTGATTGCCGCCACTCCTAGGCCGAAGCCCTGCACGATGGTGGAGATATTGAGGATTTCGCGCATGAGCGCACCTTTTTCGATGACCGGAGGAACGACGATGGTGTCTCCTGGAAAAATCAGCTCGTGATCGAAGTCGGCGCTGACGAAGAGTGCGTGATGTCCCAGGCTGCTGCTCTGGCGGCTCAATACCGACCCATCGGCGCGTAAGACAAATTCGCGCTTGCGATCAGCAAGCCTGTCCGGGCCGCCGGCGAGATGGAGGTAGTCTTTCACGCGCTTGCCCTTCTCATACAGA
>DASWCA010000442.1:0-7049 GCA_036390355.1 Acidobacteriaceae bacterium | reverse complement strand
CAGGATAGCGGCGCCTGCTACTACGATCACCCAGACATCGCGTTGCGACCGGAACGAGAGAACAGCGGCGAAGATCAGCAATGCGCTCTCGAAGAAGACGAGGCGCCGACGGGACGCCAGAGCGGCTGCGCTGCCCAGGGCTAGCAGCAGAACTACATAATCGGAGAGGCTGCGGAAGGGAATTGACTGCAGCTCGGTGATCTTGTCCAGTGCGCCCGCTTGCGTGGCGAGATCGTGTGCGACGGCGTAGATGTGCCACCCGTATGGATTTACCAGGGTTGCGAGAAGGCTTCCGAGGAGCGTCGCGCAGAGCCAGATGGGTCGAACGCGTGTTTGAGTGGCGGTCCACCAATGCGCTGCCACCGCCTCGACCGTGGCGAGTCCAAGTACGAACAGGCCGTTGACGAACTGAATATGCACGTTCGACCAGAGCGCGAAGATGACTGGGAGCCACAGCAACTCGCGCAGCTTTCCCGTCCCGCGGGCATGCATCAGGATGTTGAGTTCCAGCGCGAAGAACAGAATGGTAAAGAGCCATGGGCGTGGCGTGAACATGTGTCCCATGCTGAACATCGCTGCAAACGTCAACAGGACCGACAATGTGAAATCGGGTTGCAGGCGGCGGACCAGGTGATACATGGCCACGGTGATGGCGAAGATCATTGCCGCCGAATAGGTGGCCACGCCGACCAGTCCGCGCAGTAGAAACAGCTTTGCTACGATCACTTCGAAGAGCCAGCTATAGGCCAGCCAGGGCTGTCCTGCGAATGGGGCGGAGAACGCGTCTACGTGGGGGACGGCGTGGTGCTGGAGTATCCATTCGCCGGTACGGATGTGCCACCAGATGTCGGCGTCATTGGCGGAAGAGCCGCGGAGACACATCAGCGCAGGACCCGCAAACAGCAGAGCCAGCACGACTGTCTGCGCAATCCGGTCGGATTGGTTGAGTGGCCTGGTGGACGGGGGGGTCTCCGAGGAGTCAGCCTCAGACTCAAGGCGAGACTCCAGATCTTCGTCCGGGCGAGTTGCGGGCGCGTCTAAAAGAGTGGCCACACCGCCACGATATCGGCTGACCGGGCGAATCCCAATACCACTTACGGGGATGGCCCACCCTCATTAACAGGCAGTTGCGATTTCGGCCAGAATTCCAGCCGCAGCCTTTGCGGGGTCAGCAGCCTGCGTGATCGGGCGGCCGACGACCAGCATCGACGCTCCGGAGGCGATGGCTCCCGCGGGAGTTGCAACACGGCTCTGGTCGCCGATGTCGGCGCCAGCCGGGCGAATTCCGGGGACGACTAGCAGTGCGCTGGGCCCCATCACCTCGCGAACAGCCGCGACCTCGACGGCCGAGCACACCAGGCCGTCGATTCCTGTAGTCCGGGCCAGCCGGGCCAGCCGCAGTACCTGGGCTTCCACCAGCTCCCGGTCTGTGGGTTGGCCGGAAACTCCGACGGCGGCCAGTTCCGCCGCGTCCATGCTGGTCAAAACCGTTACGGCCAGCAGCCGGGGAGCGTCCGGTCCGGTCGCCGCCTGGGCCGCTGCCCGCATCATCTGCTTGCCTCCGCCGGCATGGATCGTCAGCAGGGAAGCACCGGCGGTCGCAACCGACCGCACCGCGCCTGCGACGGTGTTGGGAATGTCATGAAGCTTTAGATCGAGGAATACGTCGAAACCGCGCTCCCGGAGGCGGTCGATGATTGGGTTTCCGGCGGCGTAGTAGAGCTCCATCCCTACTTTGAACCACCGGCAGGTTCCCTGGAGCTGATCTACCAAGGCCATCGCTTCATCCGCAGAAGGGAAGTCGAGGGCTACGATGAGCCGGTCCGACGCAGAGAGCCGACCCTGTGAATCCGGGCCGGCTCTCTGCGTTTCCTTTTGTGGATGGTTGGAAGGAGTCGCGAGTTCCATGGCTCAAGTCTAACTTGGAACCAGAAACGGCGGTCCCTGGTTAGTGGGCCAGCGGGCTGAAGAGCACCGGCATCTCGAGCTGCGCCACAAGCGCCTTGGCGAGATCCGGATCGTTCTGGCGCACAGTTTCGAGCTTAACCTTGCCGATTCCGGTCAGCCCGACTGCCCGCGCCGCCGCACGCGACAGGTCGACGATGCGCCCGTCCAGTACCGGGCCACGGTCATTCACCCGGACAAACGCCATCCTGCGGTTCTTGAGATTCGTCACCCGCAGCCACGTGCCCATGGGCAAGGTCGGGTGCGCGCAGGTCATCTGATCCATGTCGTACAGTTCACCGGCCGCTGTTTCACGGCCCTGGAAGTGAGGTCCGTACCACGAGGCCACTCCGATTTGAAACCATCGGCGTGGCTTGTGAGTGGGTTTGGCCTTGGCCTGCGTGTTCGGCGTCTGATCCTGAACGGAAGTTGATCCGTCCTTGGCTGATGCCGTCAGTGCGAGGCCCATCATCAATAGACCGGCGCCCAGTTTACGAACCGACATGGGTGCCTCTTTTCGAGCAGTTCTGAAGGAGATACTTTTCATTCACACGCTCCATCTGTTATTGTCTTTGCGTGGAGCACCCAAGTCAAACATCCGAAAGCGTTTAACGGAACCGTTTGCTTGCCGGAAACGGTGTTGTTGTGGTATAGGAAATCGGGAGGCGCGCCGTGCAAATGTCCCACAGAAGTTGTACCTTTGGGCACATATCTGTTCGATGCGGCACCGGCGGACCGTTTTTAGCAAAAATGCAGTTTTTTTCGTAAAAGAGCAGATCTTCCCGATTTCCGCCCCAGGCGGCTCATGCAGACCGTTCTCACCATCGCCGGGTTCGATCCTTCTTCCGGCGCGGGAGTGACGGCGGATCTGATGGTGTTTGCCGCGCACGGTCTGTTTGGTACGTCGTGCATTACGGCGCTGACCGTCCAGTCGACTCTCGGGGTGCGTTCCACACATCCCATATCGCCGGATGTTGTTGGTGCGACGCTCGAGTGTCTGGATGCGGATCTTCCTCCGGTGGGGATCAAGATCGGGATGCTTTCAAGTGCAGATAACATATTTAGAATCTGCTACTATATCTCGAAACTTCGAGAAATACATTCATCTCGATCGATTCCGGCGGTCGTGCTGGATCCCGTGTTGCGTTCGACGTCAGGCAGGGAATTGCTCGAGCCCGCGGGGGTCGCGGCGCTCGAGAATCGGCTGCTTCCGTTGGTGGACTGGATCACCCCGAACATCGAGGAGCTTGCGGTGCTGGCCGGAATGGCCGTGACCCAGCGCGATGATGTGCCTCGCGCCTGTCGCGCTTTGCAGGCCCGGGTTGCTGAGAATGCGAAGGGACATCGGTTGGGAATACTTGCCACGGGCGGCCACCTTGATCCGCCGGATGATTTTCTGCTGACTCAAGGCGGGGAAGAGATTTGGCTGCCGGGAGAGCGCGTCGAAACGAAGTCGACCCACGGGACTGGATGCGCTTTGTCGAGCGCCTTTCTGAGTCGGCTAGTGGTAGGCGATCGTCCGCAGGAGGCTGCGCGGGGCGCTAAAGCATATGTGGTTGGGGCACTTCGTACTGCAACTCCTCGCGGATCGGGTGCTAGTGCTATGAATCATTTATGGACGTTACATCGTGGAAGAGATTAAGAGTAGGACGTCTGATAATAGGTAAGTGGGAGCCTGTCGGCCGGGGTAGTGTCCTTCGATGCAGCAATTTGGATCGGGTGGTTCACCTGCTAGGCTAAGGAATTATGTCCTTCGTTCTAATTGTGAATGGCCAGAGCCGCGCCTTCGAGGCGTTGGCGCCACCCGTGACGCTGGAGCAGGTGGTCGCAGAGATGGACCTGAAAGGCGACCGCATTGCCATTGAGCACAACGGGGAGATTGCGCGGCGCGGAAGCTGGGCGGAGTTGGCCGTCTCATCCGGAGATCGCCTCGAGGTGGTTCATTTTGTCGGTGGCGGTGTGGGTGCTCGAGATGTGATTGCGCCGTCGGTCCGGTCGACCCGTAGCGCCTTGCGATTGCTTGCGTGAGGGGAAGGTCAAAGGAAAATTCTGGTTGAGATGGAGCGGCCTATAGGTGTAGGGAAGGTGGCCGATTAGCCAAATAGGGTGATCCTCCGCTTGCCCCGGGCTCACTATACAGAATATCTGTTATCGGACATACAATATTGGGCCAGGGTAGCCCCTTACTGACCTAGATGTTTTCCCTTCTCCTCCTGATCCGAGGCTTTGGGATGGGACTCAGCGACGTTGGCGAGCAGATTTCTTGTTTCAGCTATCGGCAATCAGCTATCAGCCGTCTGCTAATCGGTGTGACTCAAGAGATCAAGGAGCCGCATCGTTGAGGACGCCCTGCTGCGTTCGAGTGAGATCGACACCGTGATAGATTGATACAGGCTGCCCAGTAGCGGAGAGATGGCCGAGTGGCTGAAGGCGCACGCTTGGAAAGCGTGTTTACCGCAAGGTAACGTGGGTTCGAATCCCACTCTCTCCGCCATATTCTCGGCGTATCCTCACACAAGTTTGACCGGGCAGCGCGCCTTGGCGCTCGCCAGGTCAGTTCCCTCTTTTTTACCAGGATTTCCATGGAGCCTTGCCCGAGGCCCAGAGCTCTTCGAGCTGCTGCTTGTCGCGGAGGGTGTCCATTGCCTGCCAGAAGCCGTGGTGGAGGAAGGCCTGCACCTCACCGCGAGCGACCAGGGGCTCGATGACCTCGCGCTCGAACATCCAGCGGTCGTTCTTGACCTCGTCGATAACCTTGGGAGACAGGACAAAGAAGCCGCCGTTGATCCATCCGCCTTCGTCTTTGGGCTTCTCCTGGAAGGCGTAGACGTGGTTGTTTTTCAGTCCGAGGGCGCCGAACCGGGCGACGGGCTGGACGCTGGTGAGGGTGACGAGCTTGCCGTGTTTCTTGTGAAAAGCGATGCTGGCCTGGATATCGACGTCGGCGAGGCCATCGCCGTAGGTCATGCAGAAGGCGTCCTCTCCTTCGACATATTTGGCGACACGGCGGAGACGGCCTCCGGTGCCCGAGTCGTCTCCGGTATCGACCAGGGTGACGCTCCAGGGCTCGGCGACGGAGTCATGAACGGTCATCTTGTTGCCGGCGATGTCGAAGGTGACGTCGGAGGTATGCAGAAAATAGTTGGCGAAAAATTCCTTGATGATGTAGCCCTTGTACCCGAGGCAGATGACGAAGTCGTTGACGCCTTGCTGGGAGTAGAGCTTGAGGATGTGCCAGAGGATGGGGCGTCCACCAATTTCGACCATGGGCTTGGGGCGGACGGTGGTTTCTTCACTGAGACGTGTGCCGAGACCGCCGGCGAGGATGACCGCTTTCATTGCGCTTCCCTTCGGGCAAAGATGCCAGGATGAGAGTAAGGCGAAGAGACGCATCGTCCTGGTGTCATCGCCACGCCCCTAGTATGACATGCACTTAGCTATAGCTATGATGGTTCGGGGCGGGTGGACGTGTTGAGGATGTTCTGAAACAATGAGGCACGCAGTCCGTGTCCTTCTCTCGACCCCTGGTTGGACAATCTCCGGGCGGCGCATAGGAGCAACTCCATGGGAACAACTGTGAAAATTGGCAATCGGCTTGTGGGTACGGGCCAGCCCTGCTACATCATCGCGGAAATCGGGATCAATCATAATGGCAATGTAGATCTGGCAAAGCGGCTTATAAGCGTTGCGGTCGCGGCCGGTTGCGACGCGGTCAAGTTTCAGAAGCGAACGGTTGAGGTGGTTTATACACCGCAAGAGCTTGCCACGCCTCGCGAGAACCCGTTCGGAACCACCAATGGCGATCTGAAGCATGGTCTCGAATTTGGCCCCGAGGACTATGCCGAACTCGCTTCCTTCTGTAAATCCGTCAAGATTGACTGGTTCGTCTCCCCGTGGGATGAGGGCTCCGTGGACATCATGGAGATTTTCAAGCCACCGGTTTACAAGATTGCCTCGGCTTCGCTTACGGACGACCATTTACTCCGCCATATCCGCAGCACCGGCAAGCCAGTGATCGCTTCGACAGGCATGAGCACCTACGCCGAGATCGACCACGCGGTTGAGGTTCTGGGCAAGGAGAATCTCATCCTGATGCATACCACCAGCACCTATCCGGCTAAGTACGATCAGCTGAACCTGCGGGCCATTCCTAACATGATCGAGCGCTACGGAGTTCCGGTTGGCTACTCGGGTCATGAGACCGGCATTCCGACTTCGGTGGCGGCGTTTGTTCTGGGCGCATGCTGCGTCGAGCGCCACATTACGATGGACCGCGCGATGTGGGGTTCGGATCAGGCCGCGTCGCTGGAGCCGAATGGCATTTCGCGGCTGGTACGCGACATTCGTCTGTGCGAGCAGTCGATGGGCGACGGGATCAAGCGCGTGTACGAGGAAGAGATTCCGGTCATGAAGAAGCTCCGCCGAGTCGGCGCGCACGTGTAATTTCTTGAACTGCGTTAAGTCAACAGCAACCGGGCACCCCATCCTCGCGATATGTTCGTCGTCGCAGGATGGGGTGTTTCGGTCTGCGCAGAAGTTACGATGAAAGGGACCATGTCTTTCGATCCTCATCAGCTGATCACTTTGCAGGCCATTGCGTTCGATATCGATGGCGTTCTGACCGACGGGATACTGACTTGGTCGTCCGCCGGCGACGAATCGAAGAGCTTCTCGTTCGCCGATATTATGGGCATTTCCCTGCTCCGTCGGCTCGGCATCAAGATGGCGCTGATCTCCGGCGAGGCGTCGCCTCTGGTGGATCGCTACGCGGAAAAGGTACACATCCCGTTCATCGCCAAAGGCACACGCGATAAAGCGACCGCGCTGCGCGAGTTTGCGAAGAAGTTCGACATATCCCTGGAACAGACCTGTTTCTTCGGCGATGACGTGAACGACCTCTCGGCCATGGAGATTGCCGGACTGTGTGCGTGTCCATCGAACGCGGCTGCTGAAGTGCTCGCGTATGTTGAGGAGCGTGGATTTCTGTCGCCGCTGCCTGGGGGCCGTGGCGCCGTTCGCAGCCTCGTGGATGCGGTGCTGGCGGCTCGGAAGCTGCGCGCGCAGGAGGTTTTTCAACTTCGACCGCCGGAGTAGGCGGAGTGGCG
>DASWCA010000441.1:0-1648 GCA_036390355.1 Acidobacteriaceae bacterium | reverse complement strand
TGGTCTGGTGGACTCGCGAGGATACGTCAAATGGCTGCGCAAATCGTGGTCGGCATCGTTCTAGGTTTATCGGTCCTTCGGTTGTTCTCAATACTCCGCCGACTCGTGGACTCGGTGTACGGCCGTATTACTACTGGATTTGATCTTCATAAGGGATCTCGAACGCGGCTCGATTGGCGCATCATGCGGGACTTTCACTCCGACTAAACACGACGACATAAATAATGCAGCATCGTGATATGATTGCACCGTTCTTTTCTCTGGGAGAAAGGCGATGCGCAAGCTGCAGATCGAGGATGCTGAGGTGATGCGAATAGCGATTCAGCAGGAGATCGGACGTAGCGAGGAGTCGCGCTACGATCACCGACTGCATGGATTGCTGTTGGTGACGGCGGGGCAATCCTGCCGAGAAGTCGCGGAGTTGTTCGGCGAGAACGGCACGACCGTGCAACGCTGGGTGAATCGCTTCGAGCAGGGCGGCCTGGACGCTCTGCGGGAAGGCGAGCGAGCGGGACGACCGCGGACGTTGGATGCGAAGGATTGGCGGCGCCTGCAGGGGGATTTACGTAAGACCCCGCGAGACTTTGATTTGTCGGCAACCCTGTGGGACGGTCCGGTCTTGTCGGAACATTTGCGTCGCCGCTACGGGGTGGACCTTGGAGTACGGCAATGCCAACGACTATTCCGACAACTGGGCTTTCGGTTACGCAAGCCGCGCCCCCAAGTCGCTCAATCGGATCCGCTGAAAGTCGCGGCAGTAAAAAAAACTCCGTCGCCTGGCTCGCCGCGCCGACGTCGAACTGTGGAGCCTGGATGAATGTCACTTCCAACAACACGGTTCGCGCTGCCGCATGTGGGTACCACCGGAAATCAAGGACCCGATCCTGCGGCATGCGCCAACCCGCAAGTCCGTCGCCTGCTTTGGCGCCGTCAGCTTGCACAGTGGCCAGTTCGTTCGCATGATGTGCGCGATTTTCAACGCCGCCACGTTCCAGAGCTTTCTGAAGCGTCTGCTGCGCCAGCAGACACCGGGACGGCGCATGATGCTGGTACTGGACAACGCTCGCTATCATCACGCGATCCTCTTGGCGCCATTTTTGCGCCGCCACGCTCGACATCTGCGGCTGGTGTTTCTGCCGCCATACAGCCCGCAACTCGCCCCGATCGAACGAGTTTGGAAGCTGACCCGGCGCCTCGCGACGCACAACCGGTACTTCGCAACGCTTCCCGAAGTGCTCAAGGCCGTCAACGCCTGCTTCGACCGCTGGCGCCGACCCAACAAAGTGCTGCATCGCTTATGCTGCATTACTTAAGACGCTGTGTTTAGAAGCCGGACTTCGCGCTTGCGGCGGATTTAAGCCTGCCCACCTTTGCCCGACGACGTTGTTCGCCTAATTCACTTCAACCGTCACGCGCAGGAAGGTCGCCGGAATCGAAGTGGTCCCCTTGCGTTGGCTGATGTTCTGCCTCTCGAACAACGCGTCCAATTCCTTCCTGAGATCGTCGGCGCGGCCGTTTCTTTCCGCCCCCTCGAACGCATTCATGGTCGGGCCGTAATAGCGTTGGAACGCATCCACGAGCCCGGATGGCACGCCAGGGAAGTTGAACGTGTATGTATCCCGTATGAACGAGACGTTATCTTTCGGGA
>DASWCA010000440.1:0-3311 GCA_036390355.1 Acidobacteriaceae bacterium | reverse complement strand
GACATCGCGGCTGGCGGCGACGAGCGAATCGACGGCGCGGATCACGTCGTCGACACGCATGCCGAGAAGAGTTTTGCCGGCCAGCTCGGCGCGAAGTTCAGTGAGGTAGAACGGGCCAAGGATGGGCGACTTAGTCTCTTCCGTGCCGGGAGGGGATGGCCGGGGCGCGACGGCGAAGACGACGTTGCCAGACTTTGCCAGCGAACGGAGGCCATCGATGTCCGAAGTGCGCTGCGCGTCGAGTGAAGGATCGAGATTCTCCCGCAGCATCAGGACGGCGGGGTGTCTGCCCAGGACCTCGGGGGACCTGCCCGGAGTGTTCGGGTCATACAGCTCGACGTTGAGTCTGATGTTGAGCTCCGATTGAAAGGGCAGCCCATGAATCCGCACCACCTCGCCGGGCGAAAAATCAGCCCACCCATAACCTTGCGGAGCCGATCCGCCGGGAGCGGCTTCGGCGTGGGTCACCTCGCGGATGGCCGTCTGCAGTTGCTGAAGCGTGAGCGGCGAGCGGTTCTTCGGCAGCTTGATCGCAGCGCGTTTCAGGTTAAGCGAGAAGACCGTCTCACTCCCAGGATAGCTGGTCGCGACCTGCCCGGTCGAAGTCACCTGCAATGTCCCCGCCGGCACCGGGTGCCCCAGGTTCGGCGGACTTGTCGCCGACCCTGGGGATACCGCCTGCCCCTGCGCCCGAGATGCAGGCTCATCCGCCACATACTCCTCCGCCTTCCTCCCCGCCAGATTCACCAGAAAGAACCCGACAATTTGTGACGTAATCGGTCGCAAATTCCCATGTCCGCCAATCCCCGCAATCACCTGGAACGGCGACGCCGCCGGAATCTCATTCGACGTATCCGGATTCAGCGTCGGCCCCGTCGGCGTCGCAAGCTGTTTTGCCTGGCAACTGGCGCCTGGCGTCTGGCAACTGTCCACCCCTTCCGCGCGCGCATCGAACAAGGAGTAGAACCGCCGCGCCTCCTTCGCCGTCGTCAAAAAACCCGCCCACGGAAACATGTCACTCACCGTGCCGACCATCGCATACGGACGCGGCGCGGCGAGTTCGACCCAGTCGGCGAAATCGAAGCCGCTCGCGATGAAGTTCGGCGTGGACTGCTCGGCGTCCTGTGCGCCGATCGCCGGCAGCAGCGTGTCGAAGGTGGTCAGATAGCACGCGGTCGCAATCGCCTTCACGCGCCTGTCCGCCGCGCCCAGCAGCGCGGTCATCGCTCCGCCGCCCGAGCAGCCGAACGCGCCAATCTTCTCGGCATCGATCTCCGGACGCGAGAGCAGATAGTCCACGGCGCGCACGCCATCCCACGCGAAGTAGCGCGCAACGGCATCTCCAATCAACGTGGGCTGCAACCCAGCCTCGCCGTGTTCGCCGGTCGAACGCGTGGCCAGCGATTGACCTGCGTGCGCCGGATCGGGATACTGCAGCCGCTCGCCCTGCCCAATCGGATCGTAGCTCAGCACCGCAAACCCGTTCCGCGCAAACGTCGCCGCCAAGGCGAAGTCGCCCGCCTTGCCGCTCGCCCCATGCCCCGGCGCCATCACAACGGCGGGCAGTTTTCGGACCCCATCAACCGGCGCCCCCTCAACCGGGTGCCCCAGGTTCGGCGGCTTCATCGCCGACCCTGGGGATACCCCCGCTCCATCCGGCAAATACAACAGCGCCGTGACGAAAAAATCTGGCTGCGACTCAAATACGACCTTCTCGACGCGGAAACCATCCAACTGCGTTGAACCCAACACCTTCGCATTCAGCGGCGTCTTCTCGAAGCTGCCGCCCATCAGGTCCAGCAACTTCGCGCGGACCTGCTGCTGACGCACCACGGCCTGTTCGCGCGTGACGATCTTCGCGATAACGGCGCGGCGCTCCGCCTCATCGCGCGCGGCAATCCCGTCGAGATACTGGTACAACTGCTCGCGCCCAGCCTGCGCGGGACTGTTCGCATCCGGCCGGGCCAGCGACGGCACGGCAGTACGAGCCGGCGAAGGCCCATGCACCGGCGGCGGCGCGGAGCGCTCAGGCAACGAACCCGGTTCAGCGCTCTGCGCGGAAGCGACCGGAAACGAAGAGGCAAACACCACAACGGCAGCAGCAAGGCATAGGAATCGCATCGTCCTGCCTTGATACTCCGCGCAGAGAAAAAGGTCAAAAGGATCGTTGCGCAGAGTCCTCAGGACGCGCTACGACATCCGAACCTCGAACCTCGAACCTAGAACCTAGAACCTAGGTCACTGTTTCACCGCATCGGCATTCGTCGTGCGATTCTGCAGCAGGTCCTCGAAGGCGCATTTCGCCGTCTTGCCATCGGCCGAAACCGTCATCTTCAGCATGCTGACCGGCTTGCCATTCCGCTTGTCCGTCTCTTCCAGAATGTTCTTGCCCACCGTCTTGACGGACACACTGCTGACGCCCGGGTCGCCCTTCATCGGCGCATCCGGACCGTTCAGTTTGGCGGTGTACGTCTGTCCGGTTGGGTTGGTCATGGTGATCTCATCGCCATTCAGCTTGTAGGTCCAGGAGATCGCGTTGTCGGAGAGGCTGTCCAGCTTCTCGGTTCGCCACGAGCCGGAGATCGCGTGCGATCCGGCAGGGCCCGCCGCCACGCGCACGGCCGTGCCTTTTCCGGTGACCGGAGCGCCGCCGTTGGAGTTGCTCGAATCCGTGAAGGTGAACGCTATGGTCTTGCCGTCTGCCGAGGCAGTCGACGTAGAGGTCGCGACAACCTTGCCGCCTTTCTTGTCGGTCTCTTCGATCTGGTGGTCGCTCACAACTTTGATTGCGATGCTGTCTGTGTAGGGATGACCGGTCACGGCCTGGTCTGAGCCGTCCGCCTTGATGTTGTAGGGCGGCGTGCACGACGTGCAGGCGTACATGCCCTTGTCGAGAACGAATACATCCGGCTTCTTGGGGAAGGCGACCTTGCTCATATCGATCTTCCAGGTTCCGTCGAAGGCGCTTTGCGCGATCGCCGGAAGTGCGAACAACAGGGCCCCGAGCGGTACAAGGACTAGCTTTTTCATCGTGATCCTCCCTCGGATTTAACTGCGGTCGCAAATTGTAGCAGGCGGTACAGAGAGTTTGCGCAGCGTCTTCAGGGCCGAAAGCCCGTGCCATACCAGCCTGGGGCGCATGCCCAGGTGCCCAACGGCCACAAATCCAAGGGCTAAAGAGTCCGTGTGACTACTTGATTTAAACAGGCTAAGTGGAGTTTAAGGGAGGTATGTCTCGATATCTTCCTTACAGTCCTGATCAGGGCGCACTTCTGCCTATGCATGTGTCCGAGGTTCTTGGTTCGGATCAT
>DASWCA010000439.1:0-12185 GCA_036390355.1 Acidobacteriaceae bacterium | reverse complement strand
CGCGTAGCGCGCGCGACGTGATGGGGCCGATGGAGGCGCGAACAATGCCAGGCGGCAGAGTCAGTCCGGCGGCCTGGAGAAGCGCGAGCAGATTGGCGGCGGTGGAGGCGCTGGTGAAGGTGATCGCGTCCGGATAGCCGGCGGGATCGCTGAACAGGGAAGTAATGGCCTCGAGCGAGTCCTCGGGGATGCGGTTACGGTAGGCCGCCGCGACGGTGATATGTGCGCCGGAGGCGGTGAGCGAGTCGCGGAGGAGCATAGGAGCTTCTTCGGCGAGGACCAGGAGGATCTTGCGGCCAGATGCCTCGGGACGCAGGGTTTCAGCGAGGGATTCGGCGGTGAAGGTGGGTGGAATCACGTCAGCTTCGAGATCGATCAACTCGACGGCACGAGCGGTTGCGGGGCCGACGACAGCGATACGGGGCGGCTTTGGCGTGAGGTTCATCAGTTGTGCGCGTTGGTGGAAGCCTTCGACCGCATTGGCGCTGGTGAAGGCGACGAGGTCGAAGTCGGAGAGCGATGCGAGCGCGGCGTCGAGATCTGCGAAAGAGGTTGGCGGCGCGATTTCGATGGTCGGGATCAGGATTGGCGTTGCGCCGAGCTCGTGCAGCCGGTCGGCGAGTTCGGAGGCCTGGTGCGGTGCGCGGGTGATGAGGATGCGTTTGCCGCTGAGGGTCACGGCAACACCTTGAGCAGGAAAGTGCGGTACTCGATCTTCATGGGCGGGCCAACGTGGACCTGGACGCCGATCAGGCCGGACATCTTGCGGTTTGCGGTGTCGTCGTCGATGACTTCGGACATGACGTGGCCGTTGAGGATGTGGATGAGGACGTTGCCGCGGACGATGAGGTGGTACTCGTTCCAGTCGCCGCTCTTGATGAAGGCTTTCAGATCGTCGGCGGAGCCGAGCGAGGCGATGATGGCCGGCTTCTGCCCAGTGGCGACATAGGTGATGGTCCCGCGCGGGGCGAGGAAGGTGCGCTTGCGTTCCTCGTAATTCTGGCCGGTGTATTTGTTAGCGCCGTCGATGTCGGCCTGGTAGCCGCGCATGAGCCACTTTGTTCCGGGATATTCTTCGCTGCGGTAGTTGATGCCGCTATTTCCCTGGGCGCTGATTCGGAATTCGGCTTTGAGTTCGAAGTTGGCAGGTGCGCCGCCACGCCAGATGAGGAAGTTGTTCTGCTTGAGGAGCGTCGCGGGCGTTACCTCGCCGACGATCTCGTGGTCCTCGACACGCCAGTAACGTGGGTCGCCATCCCAGCCTTCGAGGGAGGTGCCGTTGAAGATGGAGACGAAGCCGTCGTTCGAGTCGTCCAGTGAGATCGGATTGATCTGTGGACCGGGCGGCGGTGCGAGTGGGAACGGCAGATCTACGGCGGGCGTTTGGGCGTTTGTGGTGAGGGTTGCGGCCAGCAACATGGTTGCGACGGCGGCGAGAGCTTTCATGGTTTCTCCAAAGGTAGAGGCGTCGCGAATTCTATCAAAGGGAGTTGCCGGTTCGATTCGGATTGGCGGCAGTACTTTGATTTTGAAAAGGCGACGGTGCGACTAAACACTCATTCTATTTGGCTATTGAAATCGAGATGTAGGACACCCGGCGCCCGGAGTAGGATACGAACATGAAGCGGCTCTTCGTGGTTGCTCTGTTGATGGCCGGAACGTTGCACGGGATGTGCCAGCGCGGCGGTGCGCGGGGCGGCGGAGGCTTACCGAGTCATGGCGCGCCGGTGATTCATGGAGGTATGGCTCCTGCGGGACGGAGCGGCTTTGTGGGGATACAGCAATTTGGTATCGCGCAGCATGTGGGCGGCGCGCCGGGCATGCCAGTGATTGGGCGTGGTCTACCGATTGCCGGGCGAAGCCAGCCGATGGTGCAGCGCGGTGTGACAATCAGCGGCCGGGGCATCCATGACGGACGCTTCGATCGTCGCAGGGGCGGCGAGTTTCGCAATCGCAGGGCGTATGTGCCGTTCGTTGGGGTGGGCGTGCCATATGGCTTTGGAGGATTGTATGCGCCGGACTTCCTGGGTTATCCGGACTCCGGGTTCTATGGTGATACGGCCTATGCCAGTCCCGCTGCAGGTCCGGTAGCGCCGCCGGAGGAAGCTGCTGCGCCGTATGACACGCAATCCTCGCAACCGGCTGCTGCTGCGCCGAATCCCTTTTACCGTCGTCCTTATGAAAGGCCGCAGCCGCCTGCGCCATTGGAAGCCGAGAACGCGGTGACGCTGGTCTTCAAGGATGGTCGGCCTTCAGAGCAGATTCGCAACTACATGCTGACGCGGACGACCTTGTATGTGCAGGACGAGCACCGTCGCGAGATTTCAGTGGATGACCTTGACCTGATGGCTACGCAGAAGGCCAACAAGGATGCTGGGATTGATTTTCGGCTGCCGGGAAGCTGAGCGCAGTAGCCTGTGGCAATGCGAGTTCAGACGCAGAGACCAGGTCGACGCTCGGGCCGGCAAAGTAGTTGCAGGTTGTCAGTTGCCGGTTGGGCGGCGATGTTGACTGCAATTTGAGGTTCGGATAGGCTCGGGGCGTTCCTTCGATCCCTCGAAGTCTGTCGTCCCCGAGGTCTATTGGCGCGAGCCGACGGACGGACAAATCTCAAAGGAGAGTCAACATGGCTAATTTCTGCTCGAAATGTGGCACTTCTCTTCCGCCTGGCGCAGCTTCCTGTCCCTCCTGCGGCACTCCGGCCGGTGCCGGAGCTATGATGACGGACGCACCTCACGCGTCTGCACCTCCACCGGCGGCCGCATATCCGCAGGCGAGTGCGGGCGGTCCACCTCCGGTTGCTGGATATCCTGCGCCGGGTCCTTATCCGGCGAAGAGCTCGGGCGGCGCGCTGAAGATCATCCTGATTGTGGTGGCAGTGGTGGTCGGGCTGGGACTGGTTGGGGCGGGTGTGGCGGGATATGCGGTGTGGAGGGTCGCGCATTCGGTGCATGTCGAGAACAACGGTGGAGGCGTGACGTTGACGGCGCCTGGCGGAGCCACGATCTCGACTGGCGATTCTACCGCTACCGAGGCGGAGATGGGTGTGCCTGTCTATCCCGGAGCGGAGCGTGAGAAGGGCGGCATGTCGGTGAGCTCGGCGAGCGCGTCGATGGTGATGGCGCACTTTACGACGAGCGATTCGGTGAGCCAGGTGACGGATTTCTACAAGGGCAAGATGGGAGATAACCCAGTCGTCGTCTCAAACGGGAATGGCACGGTGTTGAGCTCAGGCGAAAAGGGTGAGGACAGCCTGACTGTGACGGTGGGTACCGGCAATGGAGATGATGCGGGCAAGACGTCGATCCTGATTGTGCATTCGAAGAAGGATTAGGTTGCGCGGCACGCCGACTCAGGAGGCGAGAAGTTCGAGGGCGCCGCGGGATTTCAGCTCTTCGGCAACCTGGAGGCCGAGTGTGCATGCGGAGATTCCGGCGGGCGTGTCCGCGGACGTGCAGATCATGCGTTCGCCGTCGGGTGCGAGGACCTGGGCGTGGACGTGCCAGGCGATGGGGCCGCTCTCGTCGCGGATGGGGGCGCAGTGGACGCCGATGGGGATGGAACAGCCGCCGCCGAGTGCGTCGAGCACGGTGCGCTCGACTTCGATGGAGAAGCGGGTCTCGGGGTGGTCGAGCGCGGCGACGGCGGCGCGGACGTAGTTGTCGCGGCCGGGCTCGGCGAATACGGCATATCTGGCGGCGCGGGTTTCGAGGGCGAGTGCTCCCTGGCCGGGCGCGGGACAGAGTTCGTCGATGGCGAAGCGCTGGTGGACCCACTCGGCGCGGTCGAGGCGGTCGAGGCCGGCGGAGGCGAGAACCAGCGCGTCGCATGCGCCTTCGGCGAGCTTGCGCAGACGGGTGTCGACGTTGCCGCGGATTTCGACGAAGGTGAGGTCGGGGCGGAGGGCGAGAAGCTGCGCCTGACGGCGGGGGCTGGTGGTGCCGACACGGCCTCCCAGGGGGAGCGCGTGGAGAGCCCAGTATTTCTCGCAGACCCAGGCGTCGCGGGCGTCCACGCGCGGCGGGATAGCGGCGAGCGTGAAGCGCGGGTCGAGTTCTGTGGGAAGGTCTTTGAGCGAGTGGACGGCGAGGTCGATGCGGCCTTCAGCGAGAGCTTCTTCGATCTCCTTGATGAAGATGCCCTTGCCGCCGGCGAGCGGCGCGAGGGATGGGAGCGCGGCAGTCTCGGCGGCGGTTTCGGGGTGCTGCATGCGGTCGCCAGTGGTGCGGATGATCTCGATCTCGACGGCGTGTCCGGCGTCCCGGAGCGCTGCGGCGATGTGGTTGGCTTGCCAGAGAGCGAGTTGGGAACCTCGCGAGCCGATGCGGATGGGTTCAGTCATGGTCTGCTTCAGAATACGGGATTTAGGCAAACAAGGATTCTATCGGAAGCGCGTGAAAGAGAAATCACGGCAGGCAGGACTGGAATCGCCCGAGCCGGCAAGTCCGATGATGGAGGAATCGGTCTTCGGATCACTTTTCGTTTGCTGACCGGGATCGCCGCCGCAGCATGGCGACCAAGGAGCTGAGCAATCCGAGATGCTTTATTACCACCAGGGCAATCACACCTGCTACCACTGCCTCGGAGACGCCCTTATGTGGCAAGGCATAGCGCAGAAGCAGCGCGTGCCCGGCGAGAAGTGCGGCGACTGCAATCAGCAGCATCCATGAGCGCACAAGCGGACGTCCGTGTCCTTTCATGGCCCGTCACCCGCAACCTGTAACAAACGAGATTATCCGCAGCATGGGGCCTCCCCGCGCACGAACTGGAGGTCGCTGATGCCCACTGCGCCACTCTCGACAATGTTGAGGCCGGTTTCCTTGAACATAGTGACGACCTGGGCGAGGCTGATGTGGCCGTGACGGTGGAAATGGGCGATGATGCCGCGGCTGTGTGACGGCGATGCTCCGAAGTCGACCGCAAGCAGGCGGCCGCCGGGCTTGAGCACGCGGCGGATCTCGGCGGCGCACTGGTTGCGCAGCTTGCCGGGCAGATGATGCAGCATGACTGTAGTGAGCACGACGTCGAAGTGAGCGTCAGGGAAGGGCAGCGCCTCGGCGAGGGCGTTCCTGAAGCCGATGTCGGCGCCGGCTTTGGACGCTTTCTTCGCGGCCCTGGCAAGCATCTCGGGCGAGGCGTCAACCCCGTAGACAGCGCCCGTTGGCCCGACTTCGCGCGCGGCGGCAATGGCGAGGGTGCCAGTTCCGCAACCGACGTCGAGGACTTGCTCGCCGGGGGAGAGACGGGCGAGGCGGAGGACTCGTTCGCGGAAAGCTTTTTCGCGGCCGAGGGTCAGAAGCCAGAGGGTGAGGTCGTACCGCGCGGCCGCGTGAAGAACCAGGCCGGTTGTAGTAAGTGTCCGTTTTGCGGCTGCTGTGTCGGTCACGTTTGTCTCCTTGTCGAATTCGTTTTGCGGGCCCTCCCGCAATTCGTGGACAATCGTGCGAATATGGACATCTGTCCGAAATCAAGCCTATGCTTTAGGCGTGACACTGGGAAGAACAGGCGACGCGAACGTGTGCGATAGCGGACAATTCGGGCATTCTGTTCGCTAGATCGGTGCGAGGGAGACAAGGTCGATGCAGCAGAGCAGAGCGCCAGACCGGCGGGTTGCAAGGACGCAAAAGCTCCTGCGCGATGCCCTCCACTCACTGATCCGCGAAAAAGACTATGACGCGATTGTGGTCAAGGAGATTCTTGATCGCGCTAATGTTGGCCGATCCGCCTTTTATATGCACTACCGCGATAAGGACGAACTCCTGGCTAGTGGTATCCACGACATACTCGGCTCTGTCCCGTCAACGCATCCGAGAGCCGGCGGCGGTCAGGATGGAAGACTTCTTTGGTTCAGTCTGCCGATTTTCGAGCATCTCGACCGGCATCGGCGGGAGGGGCATCTGAGGCTGGGTCCACGGGGACGGGCGATCCTGCATGGACATCTGCAAAAGGTACTTGCTGAACTGATTGCCGAAGACATCAGAAAGAGCTTTCAAGGCAAGCGGAAGACGGCAGGCCAGATTCCGCCCGAGCTTCTTGTGCAGTACGTGGCTTCAACATTCATTCTGGTGCTGAACTGGTGGGTCGAGAGCAAGAGTCCACTTCCAACTAAGGAGGTCGATGGTTTGTTTCGTGCACTGATCCTGCCGACGCTGAGCGTAGCCTGCGGGTAAGGACCGCCCGGGCTATGGGTTTGGCGGAGTTGCCCGAGGGGTGCTCCACTCGCGGACTTCGACGGTGACGCCGTAGTTCAGGCCGGGATGGATGCGGGCGATCTCCACCGCCTGCTCTTTGCCGGCGGCATCGAAGTAGACGATCGTGGAGAGGGTCGGATCAATTGGGCCTTCATGGGAGACGATTTCATTCCCTTGCTTGGAAAAGTTTGCGTCGGTCTCGGCGAAATTGCGCGGATCGAGATGGATGCCCATCTCCGTGACGTGTTTGACCCAGGCGGCGATGTCCGCGGGGCGCGTCTTGTTTTCCTCAGGGGTGAACGGACGTGTGGCACGGAAGATCAGGGCGAAATGCTTCATTGGGTTCTCCGTTGGGTGGGTTGGTTGGGTTTGGGCAAAGGCGGTTGAAGCTGCAAGCAGCGCGACCGAGAATGAGCCGGTCAGGTGGCGCCCGAGGGAGTTGTGAGCACTGCGAAGTCGAAGTCTCATGTGCTCGACGATAGCGAACCGGGGCGGCTTGCTACTTGTAAAAAGTCGGCAGATTTCGAGGGGAATTCCCGCGGAAAAAGTTCTCTGGAGACCTGCCGGTGAAGAGGCGGAAGTCGCGCACCAGGTGGGGCTGGTCGGTGTATCCGGCCTGGTGGGCGATGTGGGTCAGGCTCTTTCCTGCGTCCCACAGGCGGCAGACATGCTGTAGCCGCGCGAGCCGGCTGAGCGCCTTGGGCGTGGCGCCAACGGCTGCGTGGAAGTGGCGTTCCAGCGTGCTTTCGCTCATCGCCGCGTGGCGGGCAACGGCGGCGATGGAGGACCGGCCTTCCGATTTGCGGATCATGCGTGCAGCGGCTTCGATCTGCGGTGAGAGCTCGCTGCGATCGCGGATTCGCCCGGCGAGAAAGCGCTCGATTGCGCGAAACTGTTTTGGCGGCTCGGGAGTCTCGGCGAGGATGCTCTGGATGCGGTCGATGGCAGCCGCCGGCAGCAGGGACTCGAGCGGCGCGGTGCGGTTGTAGAGGAGGTCGGCGCGGTCGTGGAGAATGGCCGGAGAGGCGGCCTCCGTGAGGCGAACGATCAGCACCGATGAACCGGCTGCATGCTCCACTGTGCGGGCGCGCTGCTGCAAGCCGGAGACGATCGCGTTGGGAAGGGCCTGGCTGTCGAGCGATGCCGCGCCCGATTGGCGGAACATGAGGGTTAGCGTGGTCTCCGGCAGCAGCGTCTGGACGCGTGGACGGTCGGAGCGAATCCATAGAATCTCGCGCACGTAGCGGCTGAGAGGTCCTTCCGGCTTGTGGGCGATATGGCTGACATCGCTCATCGGTACTTTGGATGAGGGATATCGCGGGAAGATTCGTGTAGCTGGGAGTGGAGGAGGCAGGACGTGGCTGCCCTGCCTCTTGACCGGATCAAGCCGCTTTCGTCATCATCTTCTTCATCCGTTCTTCCATATCCTTAGGCGCTACATCTTCGATATGTGTGGCAACGCCCCAGAGATGTCCGAATGGGTCTTGAATGAAGCCGGAACGATCTCCGTAGAACTGGTCCTGAACGGGTTTAAGGAGCTTCGCGCCCTCGGTGGTCGCCCGTTTCACGACGTCGTCGACATCGGGAAGATAGACATAGAGGCTCACCGGGCTGCCGCCGACAGTGGCGGCGCTGGTGTGTCCCGCGCCCATGCTGGGATTTTCGTCGGCCAGCATGATGTGCGAGTTGCCGATCTTCAGCTCGGCGTGACCGACTTTGCCGTCGGGACCGTCCATGCGGACGGTTTCGGTGGCGCCGAAGACCTTCTTGTAATAGTCGATGGCCTGGGCCGCGCCCCTGACGATCAGGTACGGTGTGACGGAGTTGTAGTCTTTGGGAATGTACGAGACTTTTGCCATGATTTTTCTCCTCAGAATGCCGGCTAGAGGTGGAGGTTTATGGCGTGCATGCGGTCGGCGATAGCGGTCAATTTTTCTTTGGTGCGCTCAACCCGGAAACGTCAGTTAAGCCGCCGAATGCCCCATCCGACGTACTCGCGAGCAGGAACTACGGTACTCCTTCAGCGGCGGAATCGCCAGCGGCGAGCAGCCCGTTTCGGCCCGGGAAAAGCGGCTGTGTGTGGAAAAGTCTGAATCGTAAGGGAATGCCCGGAACGATTGTGGATTCCAGGAGAAAGATGAGTGAGTGTAAGGAGTCGTCCTCTACAATGATCCGGTAAAACGATCGGTGAATTTCGGATCAGGGAAAAGGGCAAGATGACGAATGGGAGTTCTTTGCGGATGGCGACGGTGATGTTGGCGGGCGCGGTTGTGCTGGGCGCGAGTGGGACGATTGCAGAGGGGCAGGCGGCAGCATTTGGGCCGTCGAATCCGTTTTATGCGGCGAGCACGTTGCCCTACCAGGCGCCTCCGTTCGACAAGATCAAGGACACGGATTATCAGCCGGCGCTGGAGGCCGGGATGGCGGAGCAGCGAAAAGAGATCGACGCCATCGCGAACAATCCGGCTAAGCCGACGTTCGAAAATACGCTGGTGGCGCTGGAGAAGAGTGGGCAGCTCTACAACCGCGTGCAGCAGGTATTCAACGGGGTAACGGGCGCGAACACGAGCCCGACGCTCGAAAAGGTGCAGGAGATCGAGGCTCCGAAGTTCGCGGCCCAGGATGACGCGATCTACCTGAACGAGAAGCTGTTTCAGCGCGTCGCTGCGATTTATAAGCAAATGGACTCGCTGGGGCTGAATGCGGAGTCGAAGCGACTGTTGGACGTGTACTACAAGCATTTTGTGCACCAGGGCGCGAACCTCTCGTCTGCGGACAAGGTGAAGCTGCGCAAGATGAATGAAGAGAAGTCGACGCTCGAGAATGCTTTCCGGGCGAAGCTCCTGGCGGGTACGAAGGAAGCGGCCTACTCGACGAAGGACAAGGACGCGCTGAAGGGGCTGAGCGACGCGGAAGTAAAGACGGCGCAGGAGGCGGCCAAGGAGCGCAAGGTTGAGGGTTACGTGCTGCCTCTGCAAAACACGACGCAGCAGCCGGTGCTGGCATCGCTCGAGGATCGTACGACGCGGCTGGCGGTGTTTGAAGACTCGTGGACGCGGACGGTACGGGGCGGTGAGAACGACACACGCGAGACGATTGCGAAGCTGGCCAAACTGCGCGCAGACAAGGCGAAGCTCCTGGGGTATCCGAACTTCGCGGCCTGGAATCTGGAAGATCAGATGGCCAAGACGCCCGACGCAGCGGTGAAGTTTATGGACGCACTGGTTCCGTCGTCGACGGCGAAGGCTGTCGAAGAGGGCAAGGATATTCAGGCGCTCATCGACAAACAAAAGGGTGGATTCCAGCTCCAGGCAGCGGACTGGGAGCACTACTCGGAACAGGTGCGCAAGGCGAAGTTCGACATCGATGAGGCGCAGGTAAAGCCGTATTTCGAATTGAACAATGTGCTTGAGAATGGCGTGTTTTATGCGGCAAAGCTGATGTATGGGATTACGTTCAAGGAGCGCAAGGATATTCCGGTTTACAACCCGGATGTGCGTGTGTTCGAGGTGTTTGAGGCGAATGGCAAACCTTTGGCGTTGTGGTACTGCGACTACTTCAAGCGCGACAACAAAAACGGCGGAGCGTGGATGAGCAACTTCGTGCAGCAGTCGAAGCTGCTGGGAACGCTGCCCGTAATTTACAACGTAGCGAACTTCCCGAAGCCCGTCGCAGGCGAACCGGCGCTGATCAGCTTTACCGACGTGACGACCATGTTCCACGAGTTCGGCCACGGGCTGCATGGCATGTTCGCCGATGCGCAGTATCCGCTGCTTTCGGGAACGAATGTGCCGCGCGATTTCGTCGAATTTCCTTCGCAGTTCAATGAGCACTGGGCGAGCTATCCGGCGATCTTCGATCACTTCGCGAAGCACTACAAGACGGGCGAGCCGATGCCGGCGGAACTCGCAGCGAAGATTCGCAAGGCGGCGAAGTTCAACCAGGGATACCTGCTGACGGAGATTCTGTCGGCGGCGGAGTTGGATATGCAGTGGCATACGATTGCGCCAAGCGATCCGCTGCAGAACGTCGATGCGTTCGAGAAGGCGGCGCTGGAACGGAAGCACCTCGCGCTGGCAACGGTTCCGCCGCGGTACCGGTCGAGCTACTTCCTGCATATCTGGAACAACGGGTATGAAGCTGGCTATTACGCATATCTGTGGAGCGAGATGCTGGACGACAACGCGTACCAGTGGTTCGAAGATCACGGCGGGCCGACGCGGGCGAACGGGGATCGGTTCCGCAAGATGGTACTGTCGAAGGGCAATACCGAGGAGCTGGGGAAGCTTTATTCGACGTGGCTTGGCGCCGAGCCCAGCGCGGGTCCGATGCTGAAGGAGCGCGGGTTGGTGGAGGATTCCTCGGTAGCGAAGTAGGCTGAGATACATCTTGCAGGAGGCCGCGCGTTGGTTTGTCCATTCCAGTCACGTCAGATCCAATTCGTGGTTGCAGTTTCGTTTGCCGCGGCAATTCTGGCGGCGCCGAGCAATGGCCGCGCGCAGGGTTCGGCGCCCGCGGCCGCGACGAAAGTGACGACTGCGCAGAATGGCCAGCAGCAGGACGCAAGTCAGATCACGACGATTCGGACTTATAGCAATATCGTGGTGATCGATGTGGTGGTCACCGACGCGCAACAGAAGCCGGTTCACGGTCTCAAGGCTTCGGACTTCACGTTGCTGGAGAACAACAAGCCGCAGACGATCCGGCACTTCGAGGAGCACAGCGTTTCTCCGGGCGCGGAGATTGTCGCTCCAGCGCCTAAACTGCCTCCTGGACTCTTCACCAACAAGTCGGCTGCGCCGGCGAATGGCCCGGTGAACGTGCTCCTGCTCGATTACCTGAATACGCCGCTAACTTCGCAGCCTTACGCGCGCAAGCAGTTGATCGACTTTCTGGACCACGCGCCCGCGGGAACGCGCATCGCGATCTTCGCGCTGACGACGCAACTGAGCATGATGCAGGGTTTCACGTCCGATATGCAGGTGCTGAAGGCGGCGTTGAGCGTGAAGAAGGGCGGTGCGCCGCAGGTGTCGCAGCTACTGTCCGATCCGGTCAACGGCGGTCCGATCTCCGACACCACGCTTTCCGACGCTCTCAACCAGCCAGCCGCTGTCGATGGCATCATCACCCAGGAGATTGTCGACAGTATCAATCGTTTCGAGACGTTGAAGACGTCGTTCGATCAGGACCTGCGGGCGAAGTACACGCTAAATGCCTTCGATCTGCTGGCGCGATATCTGGTCGGCATTCCGGGGCGAAAGAACGTGATCTGGTTCTCAGGATCGTTTCCGCTGGACGTCGAGCCCAACGTCAACGCAGCCGATCCGAACGACTCGGTTGTGCGCAACGACGACGAAGTGCGCAAGACGGACAATCTGCTGACGCGCGCGCAAGTCGCTGTTTATCCCGTGGATGCGCGCGGAATACAGACCGATCCGTCGCAGAACTTCGCCAGCGGCGGCATGTCGAGCATCACCACGGACAGCGGAGCTGCGGCAGCCAACGCAACGTTCGCGTTCCTGAGTCAGACCGCGCAGGAACACGAGACGATGTACGCCATGGCCGAGGACACTGGCGGTCAGGCATTCGTGAACACCAACAACCTGAGCCAGGCGGTGGCGAAGGCGATCGAAAACGGCTCGAACTATTACACGTTGACCTATTCGCCGACGAACACAGAGTGGGACGCGAGGTTCCGCGCGATCAAGATCAAGGTGGAACAGCCGGGGGTGAAACTGAGTTATCGCAACGGCTATTTTGCCGTCGATCCGAACGACCGGAACAAGCTGAACGCGCAGATGGCGGCGACCGCACTGACTCAGCCCACGACGATGGCGACGGCGATGATGCACGGCGGTCCCGATCCCGCGGAGATCCTGTTCAAGGTACGCATTCGCCCTGCCGGAACGCCGGTGGAAGACACTCCGCTGAAGAGCAATCAGACCAATCCCGATCCGAAGGTGAAGGTCGAGGGCCCGTTCAAGGCATATGGAG
>DASWCA010000438.1:0-15882 GCA_036390355.1 Acidobacteriaceae bacterium | reverse complement strand
GCATGCGGAGTTCTTTGTGGATCCGGATCCGACGGTGTTCGATGCCGAGACCGGGGTGGTCGCGAAGGCCTAGGGGTTGCGGGCAAAGATGTAGGCCCTTCGGCTTTGGAACTCCACGTCAGGGTAGGGGTCGCGCTCGATGACCTCTTCGATTGCGAGGCCGGCGGACTCGATCGATTGACGGATGGCCGATGATTGAAAGCCAAAGTAGTCCATAGAGACGGGCAATCCCCACATGTCGCCGCTGTGCATGATGCCGTCTCCGATATGGAATGAGAGCAGCAGCAGGCCACCTGGCTGAAGGACTCTCTGCATCTCGTGAAATATCGCGGGCAACGATTGCATTGGAATATTGACGATGGCGTAGAGAGCGGCGATACCGGCAAGGGATTCGTCCGGAAGATCAAGAGCCAGCATATTTCCCTGCTGGAATCGAATATCAGGGTTGAGCAGTCGAGCTTGCTCCAGCATTCGCGGAGAAAGGTCGAGACCGAAGACCGACGCGCCCGCGTCACGCAGGTAACGAGCAACGTGGCCGGGGCCACAGCCCATGTCGCAAACCTCGCCGCGCCCTGCGACTGCTGCGGCAAAGCGATCAAGTTGGTTTCGGTCAAACGGCTTGTGCCGAAGCTCGTCGAAGAGGCGCCGGGCGTACTCGTCCGCGAGGCGATCGTAGCTTTCGCGAATTGAGCCTGTCAGGTCATCACTCATATGGATCTCGCAGTTCGGAGGACGAATTTGTGCTTATTGTCATGGCGGGCAGGCTACTCGGAGCCGCCGAGGAAGTGGGGCAGTCCTTTGCGCATGACTTCGACGTTGGCTTGATCGAAGTCGCCTGAGGTCACGACGTAACGATAGTCGGGGAGCCGGGCCGCGGACGCCAGGTCGCCATGAAGTCGGGGAATGCGGACAGTGGCGCGCTTTCGGGCGGCGTCGGGGTCGAAGCTGAAGGAGTCGGTGCGGGGGGGGCTTTCGATAAATTGCGTCGCGGAGTGCAACTCGCCGTTGAGGGTATGCGATACCGTATCGTCTCCGCCAAGGTAAGACTGCACCGCGTAGAGGCGGGTGCGGGCGCAGCCGTTTGCGGGGAGGCGCCGGAAACCGCCGAAGGTGGACTCGGGGAAAGGCGAGATGATGAGCACTCGCGGCAGGTCGGCCTGAGCGACGGAGAAGGCGAGCGTCGCGTCGTACGTAACAACGATGGCACAGCCGGAGCCAGAGGTCTGGGCGATGAAGGCGACGACCTGCTCGGGGCGATCGTTCATGGTGGCCTTGGTCAAGCCATAGCGTCCGAGCAGATGGGCGGCGCCGACACCGATCCAGATGCTGAGGAAGATGAGGATGGCGTTTTGAGCACGTGGTCGCAGTGTTTCTGCGATCAGCGCGATGGCCGGGGCGAGGACTGGGATGAGCAGAAGGCCGTTGCGGGGCTTGCCGCCCAGGCCGGAGGCGGCTACGAGCAGGAAGAAGAGCAACCCGAATAGGATGATCGAAGCGAGTGTGGCGGACAGCTCGTTCGCATCGCCAGATGAGCTTTCTGGTCGGCTGTTGCGATAGAGGCGTAACAGCGCGATCAGTGCGCAGACTGAGAGTGCGCCGGACAACACGATGGCGAGGATTGCAAATGGATGCCAGGGCAGGTAGGCCTCTGACGCGGAGACCGATAAGAGCAGGCGCAGGAAGGAGTCGGCGTGTCCGGATCTCTGCCCTCGGCCGTTCGGCAGGTGGACCAGGAACATGGTGCGGAGCTGGGGCGCGATAAGGGTGAGAAAGACTCCGAGGGTGATCAGGATGGAAGGCAGTTGGATCTTCCACGATTGTTTGCGGTAGCGGAAGAGGATGGCTACGCTGAGTGCGAGGGCGAAGAGCAAGGTGATGTAGTTCAAGTAAAAGAGGCATGCCAGCATGAGCCCAATCGTGAGAGAGCGCGACTTGCTGAGGGTGGGTGTGGGATTGCCTGGCTGCAGCGCTGTCGTGAGGGTGATGAGGGCAATGCCGGTCCACCAGCTATACCAGCGGAAGGTGTTGCTCCACATAAGCAGTTGCGGGTGGAGGGTTGCCAGCAACAGAAGGAAGAATTGAGACCGCATGTGGGCGAAGAATGGGATCACCTGGAAGAGAAAAACCGTCAGGCCCAGGTACAGGATCAGCAAGGGAAAAAGATCCATCCAGCGGAAGGATGGGATAATGCTGTAAGCGAGGTGCGCCAGCAGATACATGCCCGGGGGATGGACGTCTCTTTGGGCAGCGAAGCGGAGGATATCTCTTGCCGTGCTGGTGACGATCTCGAGTGAGCTGATCTCGTCGTCGTAGAGGTTGCGCACGCCGAGAAGGACGATGGAGAGTGTGGCGGAGACCAGGAGGAAGACGGTCGCGAGTGTGCGTGGGCTTGGCTTACGCGGCATGGAGTGCGGGGCGAGCTATCAGAGTGAAGGCTATCGCATGGGATGCGATGCGTCCAGACGACCGGGAGTCGAAGAATGCTCTAGACTTTATCTATGCGGATATTGGTGCTCGGGCAGGGTAAGACCGGAAAGCTGGTTGCGGAGGTAGCCGCCGAGCGCGGCCACGGTGTGCACGTGCTGGATGAGTTGGAGAACGCAGGCGCCACGGCGTTGACGCCTCCATTTGTTGCAGGTTTCGATGTGGTGATCGACTTCACCACACCCGAGGCAGTGGTGCAGAATATGCGCGCGTGCCTGGCCACCGGCGCGAAGATGGTAGTGGGGACGACGGGCTGGTACGACAAACTGGCGGACATGCGCGGACTGGCGGAGCGGAAGCAGGCGGGGCTGCTGTACGGGACGAACTTCTCGATTGGCGTGCAGGTGATGCTGAGGCTGGCGGAGCAGATGGGAGCTTCGCTGGCGGACGCGGGGTACAAGTTTTCGGTGGTGGAGACGCACCACATCAACAAGCTGGACAAGCCTTCGGGGACCGCGATCTCGATTGCGGAGATGCTGGAGCGCGGTGCGGGCAAGAAGCTTGGGCTGTTGATCGAGTCGATCCGCGAAGGCGATGCGAAGGGATTGCATGTGCTGGAGGCTTCGAGCGAGGCCGACCGCGTTGTGCTAACGCACGAGGCATTTTCGCGGCGTGGGTTCGCGGAGGGTGCGGTGCGGGCCGCGGAGTGGCTGGCCGGCCGGACGGGGTGCTACGACTTCCGGGATGTGTGGAGCAAGCTGTAGGGCCGGCGGGTTGCGCTGATTTGGGTCGCACGCTTAACCTGTAGGTATGAGCTCCGCTACCCTTTCCGCCCCTGCGTTTGCGTCCCTCTCCTTCGATGAAAAGCTTGACCGGCTGGCCGAGGTCGCCGTGCGCGTCGGGTTGGGCTTGCGTGAGGGGCAGGAACTTGTGCTGAGCGCGCCGATCGAGGCACTGCCGCTGGTGCGACGGATCACCGACCATGCTTATCGCGCGGGCGCGCTGCTGGTGACAACTCTGTTTGCCGACGATCCATGCGTTCTGTCACGGTTCGGGAATGCGCCCGATGCGAGCTTCGACTACGCGCCGGTGTGGCTGCAGGACGCGATTGCGACAGCGTTCAGGAATGGCGCCGCGCGTATGGCCATTGCGGGGACGAATCCCGCGCTGCTCAGCGGACAGGACCCGGCGAAGGTTGCGCGCGTGAATGTTGCGATGTCAAAGGCGACCAAGCCGGCGATGGAGTTGATTACGCGGCACGAGATTAACTGGACGATTGTGGCGGCTGCGACACCGGAGTGGGCGAAGCTTGTGTTTCCGGGCGAGCCGGAAGAGCAAGCGGTCGCGAAGTTGTGGGAGGCGATCTTCCAGGCATCGCGGATCACTGGAGATGATCCGGTTGCGGACTGGCTGGCGCATGGGGCGCGGCTGAAGCAGCGCGTGGATTTCCTGAACGCCAAGCGATATACGGCACTGCACTTTAAGTCCTCGGATGGGTCGACAGATTTGAAGGTGGGTCTGGCGGACCAGCATCTGTGGGCGGGTGGAGGCACAACGGCGGGAAACGGTGTGTATTGCCAGCCGAACATACCGACGGAGGAATGCTTTACGACACCGCACAAAGACCGTGTCGATGGCGTGGTGCTTGCGTCGAAGCCCCTTTCGCACCAGGGCACGCTGATTGAGAACATTCGGTGCAGGTTCGAGGCGGGCAGGATCGTCGAGGCGACCGCGACTGCGGGCGAGGATGTGCTGAACCGGCTGATTTCGACGGATGATGGGGCTCGGCGGCTGGGCGAAGTGGCGCTGGTGCCGGCGTCTTCCCCGATTTCGGCGACGGGGATTCTGTTCTGGAGCACGCTGTTCGATGAAAATGCGGCGAGTCATATTGCGTTGGGGCAGGCCTATTCCACGTGCCTGATTGGCGGCGAAAAGATGGACGATGAGGCTCTGACCGCACTGGGGGCGAATTCGAGCCTGATCCACGTCGACTGGATGATCGGCTCTGCGGCGATGGATGTGGACGGGATCGCGGCGGATGGTTCGGTTGAGCTGCTGATGCGCGCTGGGGAGTGGGTCTAGGGCAGATCGCGGCTCGCAGGGAACGCCAAGGATGTCAGCCGGCAAAGAACTGGCGGTTCCTCGAACGCCAAATCTTGTTCAATTTCAGTTACATAATCCAGCGGCGGCGTTCAGAGCCGGACGTTTGCGAGTTTATTTTGCGAATGATGAGCACAAGCGCGCGTTTGGCTGTAAATTAGTACTCATTCGGTTGCAAATTAAACCACTACCCTGAACCTCCCACAACTAGATTCTGCACGTGCAATTCGCCTATTGCAGTGAAAGTGTATTCGTCCCAGCTGGTTAATCCTCCTGTCGCACCGGCGTCTCGATTTCACGATCTTGAGGAGTTTCTGCATGAGCAACGAATTCAGGTCTGGTCTTTCCCGCAGGTCGTTCATGCGTGGCCTTGGAGTCTCTTCCGTGGCTGCTGCTTCCTTTCCGGCATTTGCTGCGGTGCAGGGAGTGGCGTCGCCCCGGCCGAGGAGTAGTGCGGGCAGCGGGTCCAATCTGGACGTACCGATGACCGACGAATTTGTCTTCATCAGTATGAACGAGAACCCGCTGGGGCCCGCTCCGTCGGCTCTTGAAGCGGCCTGTCAGACGGCAGGGATAGCCAATCGCTATCACGGAGACATCATTCAACAGACGGTGAGCACGGCCCTGGACCTGTTCGATCTAAAGCGCGGATATGTGGGGCTGTTTCCGGGATCGGCAGGCCCGCTCAACCTGGCGCTGGCATCGAGTCTGGGGCCGGACAAACCGCTGGTGTACGCGGATCCGAGCTACGAGCAGGCGGCGAGCATCGCCGACATGATGGGCGCAACGAAATTCCCGGTCAAGCTTACCTCCACCTATGCGCACGATGTACGAGCGATGGTCGCGGCGACACCGAAGGCCGGAGCCTACATCATCGTGAACCCGAACAATCCGACGGGAACAATAACTCCCAAGGAAGATATCGTTTGGCTGTTGAAACACAAGCCTGTCGGCTCCGTGATCATCGTCGACGAGGCGTATCACGAGTTCTCGAATGTTGAATCGTGCATCGACCTGGTAGCTGCGGATCAGGACATCATCGTTACGCGGACATTCTCGAAGATCTATGGAATGGCTGGCCTGCGCGCTGGCCTGGTGTTTGCGCGCCCCGAATATTTCCAGAGATTCAGGGCAGCGGCCCCGCTGGCGCCGAGCCTGGCGAGCATTTCGGTTGCAAGTGCAGCCGGCGCCAAGGCGGCGCTCCTGGATAAGGAACTGGTGCCGCTGCGCCGCAAGATCAACGCGGACATCCGCTTGCAGACGCTGGAGTTCCTGACCAAGCGCGGCTACAAGGTTGTGCCCGGCTCGCAGACGAATTTCTTTATGGTGGACGTGAAGCGGCCGGGTGGAGAGTTCCAAAGTGCGATGCTGGACGAGAACGTGGCCATCGGCCGCACCTGGGCCTCGATGCCGACCTATGTGCGGGTCAGCGTGGGCACCAGAGACGAGATGGCAAAGTTCCAGGCTGCCTTCGTAAAGTGCATGGACCAGCCGTCCGCCTCGGCGAATGGCGCGTCATTGCATGTGCCCGCGCTGAATCCGAGTGAGCTTGACCGCGGACAGATGTTGTTCGCTTAGATAGCCGAGCCCGAAGCTACGCCCCCGTGCTAGCGTATGGGGATGAGCAGGCAGAGCCTCAGTCCGGCGCGTCTCGAGGCCTTTTCCGACGGCGTCATCGCGGTCATCATCACCATCATGGTGCTGGAGTTGAAAGTGCCGGAGCACGATGGTCTGGCAGGCGTGCGCGCAGTGCTGCCGACGATTTTCCTGTACCTGCTGACCTTCGTGCAGGTCGGGATCTACTGGGTAAACCACCACTATTTAATGGATGAAGTCGAGGCGATTGGACATAGTGTGCTGTGGGCCAATCTGGTGTTCCTCTTCTGCCTGTCCCTGTTTCCGTTTGCGACGGACTGGATTGGTGCGAAGGGGATGTCGCATTTTTCGACTGCCCTGTATTCCGCGGTGAGCGTCCTGCCGGGGCTGTCGTACGCGGTGCTATGGATACAGGTGCGGTCGCAGAGCCTGGCGCCGCCGCATGCGACCTGGCTCAAGCTGATCGCGTCGCTTGCGCTCTATCTTCTGGCAATTCCGGTCGCGTTCTACCGGCCGATTGGATCGCTAGGGATTATCGGCATCGTTGCGCTGATGTGGCTGCTGCCGCCGAAGGCGGATCTGCCGGAGGACGGCGACTATTGCCATTCGCCGAGGCGAACTGGCGCCGCGCCACCGAATTCCACGACTTCCACGCCCGATAAAAGGTAAACTCACAGTCGCGATGGAACTCTCAGGTTGTGGAACGGCACTGGTAACACCCTTCCGTAGGGATGGGACGGTGGACGAAGCTGCACTCGTCCGGATGGTGAACTGGCAGATCGAATCAGGCATCAACCTTCTGATCCCCTGCGGCACGACGGGCGAAGCCTCGACGATGAGCGAGGCGGAGAACCTGCGCGTCGTCGAAGTCGTCGCGAAGACCGCGGCGGGGCGCGTTCCCGTGTTTGCGGGATGCACGCACAATGCGACCAGCGAAGCGGTGGCGCGAGCAAAGAAGCTGGCGAAGCTGCCGGGACTGACTGGTCTGTTGACGGCGAATCCCTACTACAATCGCCCAGGGCAAGAGGGCCAGTTCCAGCACTTTCGCGCGATTGCGGAGGCGGTGGAGCTGCCGGTGCTTCTGTACAACATCCCCTCGCGGACGGGTGTGAATCTTGAGCCCGCGACGGTGCTGCGGTTGGCGGAGATATCGAACATTATTGGCATCAAGGAATCGAGCGGCAATCTCGGGCAGATCACGGACCTGATCACACAGGCGCCGAGCGGGTTCAAAGTCTTCTCGGGCGACGATGGGCTGGCACTGCCGGTGCTTGCGCTTGGAGGCGCGGGGCTGGTGTCCGTTGCGTCGAACGCGATTCCGGCGGAGATGTCGCGAATGGTGGGTGCGGCGATCGGTGGCGACTGGGCGACGGCGCGTGCGATCAACAAGAAATTCTTCCGGTTGATGCAGGCGCATTTCTCTGAACCAAGCCCGGCGCCGGTGAAGGCGGTGCTTGCGCTGATGGGGCGATGCGAAGAGGTGCTGCGGCTGCCGATGGTGCCAGTGAGCGTCGCGACGCGGCGAAAGCTGGACGCGCTGCTCGGCGAACTCAGGCTTCTGGATCCCGCTACAATCAAAGCATCATGACATCTGAAAGTCTCGAAGCAAAGATTGAACGGTATTTCGCCGCGGGCGCTGCAGCGATCGGGGATAAAGATGCGCTGGCTGCATTTCTGGAACTGCGCGACGCGTTGGAGGCGGGAACATTCCGCTCGGCTGAGCCGGATGCGGCTGCGCCCACAGGCTGGCGAGTGAATACATGGGTGAAGCGCGGCATCCTGCTCGGGTTTCGGCTGGGCGTGCATGAGGATATGAGCGGACTTGCTCCGGCGGGGAAGACGGCCCTCTCATTCGTGGACAAAGGAACGTATCCTGCACGGCACTTCAAGCCGGAAGATGGTGTGCGAATCGTGCCCGGTGGAAGCTCGGTCCGGTCCGGTTCGTATGTGGCGCGAGGCGTGATCTGCGTACCGCCGATGTGGATCAACGTGGGCGCGTACGTCGATGAGAACACGCTGGTGGATTCGCACGCACTGGTTGGCTCGTGTGCGCAGATCGGCAAGCGGGTACATCTATCGGCGGCAGCGCAGATCGGCGGCGTGCTGGAGCCGGTGAACGCGTCTCCGGTGATCGTCGAGGACGATGTGCTGGTGGGCGGAAACACCGGCGTCTATGAGGGCACGATCGTTCGCAAACGCGCGGTGCTGGCGGCGGGCACGATCCTGACGCGCGGCACGCCGGTGTACGACGTCGTCAACGGCACGATCCTGAAGGCAACGGCCGAAATGCCGCTGATCATTCCGGAAGGCGCGGTGGTGGTGCCGGGCTCGCGTGCGGTAACGCGCGGTTACGGTAAGGAGATGGGGCTCAGCGTGTATACGCCGGTGATCGTGAAGTATCGCGACGAGAAGACAGATCTGTCGACGACGCTCGAGGATTTACTGCGATAGTCCTACGCCTTCGGCTGGTCCAGCGGTTTTCTGGCGAAGTAGTAGAGGCTGAACGCAAGCAGCGCGAACATGATGACGCTGACCCAGTCGTGATACATCGGGTTCTGATCGGTAAAGCGGAAGAGTTGCCAGTGGCCTCCGCGCTGCTCCGAAACACCTTCCATCAAGCGTGCGCACACGCCCAGCAGGCCGACGATGCCGCCGGCAGCGATCAGGCCTGAAGCGTAAAGACTGCCCGGCGAAATCTCACTCTCGGTGTCGAGTGCCGGCGTTACTCCGGTGGGAACGGGCAGGCCAGTGTCGGGATCGATGATCTCCGGATTCGCCGCGACGCGAACGCGCTCAGCCTCCTTCGTCAAAGCGCGATCGACCATCCAGCGCATCGCTCCTCCAACGAAGATGGCCAGCGTGGTGGCGATCGAAAGATACGCGCCGACGGCGAAGGTCAGAGAGCGGACACCGAGCAGTTCCACCACGATCACCAGTGCCACGCCCAGCAGCACGAGCGTCCAGGGTAGTTTGCGAGAGAGGATGCCGTTGATCACGGTGGCCATCAGGCGGCCCTGCGGAGCGGCGGCCTTCTCGCTGCCGATGCCCTGAATCCACTGAACTTCGATCTGCGAGGTGGCCGGATTGTACAGATATTTGCCGTCCTCAATCGTGTTCGAGCCGATCGCATTCAGGAGGATGTACTGCCGGGTGCCGGATAGTACCTCTTTGGCCCGGTTGTCCGCATTGTGTGAAGTCAGCGAGACGGCGTCGCGCGTGAAGTAGCCCTTGTTCTGCACGCCATTGGGAAGTTGGTCCAGCGAGAGGGCAATCGGTTTCTGCATTCGCTGGAACTGCTCGAGGCCGCGATTCATCGCGTTCAATGTCGCGCCGATCGAAAAGATACAGACCATGACGCCAATAATCAGTGCGAGTTGCTGCTTCCACGGAGTTGCGCCGATCAGGTAGCCGGTCTTCAAGTCCTGGCTAGTGTCGCCCGCGTTCGATGCCGCGATACAGACCACGCCGCCGATGGTAATGGCGAGCGCACCAAAGGCCGGTGCAGTCCAGCCCTTCACGAGGAAGATTGCCGCAGTGGCCATCAGCGTGGCAATTGTCATGCCAGACACAGGCGATGCCGACGAGCCCACGATACCGACGATCCGCGCTGACACGGTGACGAAGAGAAAGCCGAAGACAACGATCAGCAGGGCCGCTGCGAGATTTGCCAGCGGACCGACGTACGCTCCTGGAACAGGTTTGAACTGGAGGAAGAGAAACATCAGCACGATCAGTACACCGCTGCCGCCGAAGACGACTATCGGAGGCAGGTCGTGCTCAGTGCGCGATATGCGTGCGGCCGCCAGCTTGCCCCCGCCTTTCTTGAGGGCCTGCGTCAAGGCGCCGACGATCGTGGGCAGCGTTCGAATCAGCGTGATCAGTCCCGAGCAGGCGACGGCTCCGGCTCCCATGGGCCGCACATAGGTTCGCCAAAGATCGGAAGGCGACATGTCGGTGATCGGCACAGTGCCCGGATAGAGCGGTCCGGAGAAATGCGAGCCGAAGAAGTAGATTGCCGGCATCAGCACCAGCCACGAGAAGACGCCGCCCGCAAGCATGATGGCCGCGACGCGGACGCCGATGATGTATCCGACGCCGAGATACTCCGGCGTGCAGTCGGCGCGAATGCTGCTGCCCTTCAGCAGGTGCTGCGGTCCAAGATCGAAGTCGCGCTTGGGAGTTGCCGGCCACAGGCCAAATAAGTTGTCATTCTGGAAGAGCGTGTACAGGCCGCCGAGTCCAAGACCGAGGAAGACTCGGGAGGCGAAACTTCCGCCGCGTTCTCCAGCCATCAACACGTCGGCGCAGGCGGTGCCTTCGGGATAGATCAGCGCGCCGTGTTCTTCGACGATGAGTTGGCGGCGCAGCGGGATCATGAAGAGAACGCCGAGCCAGCCGCCGAACAGCGCCAGCGCGAAGATGCGGCTCGCCTCAAGATCGAAGCCAAGGAAGATGAGCGCAGGCAATGTGAAGATGACGCCCGATGCGATGGACTGGCCTGCATTTCCTGTCGTCTGTACGATGTTGTTTTCGAGGATGCTTGCCCTCCCGAATGCCCGCAGGATCGAGATTGAGAGCACGGAGATTGGGATGCTGGCAGCGACTGTCAATCCGGCACGCAGCCCGACGTAGACCGTGACCGCGCCGAAGAGCACGCCAAACAGAGCGCCCAGCACTAACGCACGGACTGTTAGTTCGGGCCGCGACTCAGTCGCAGGAACGAATGGTTTGAAGGCAGGTTTGACGGGTGCTGCTGTGGCCATGTGATTGACTCTCCGCGTTAAAGCCGTGTTACTGGCTTGGATGGGAGTGTATCAGCGAAGGCGGACTTTGGCTTCGCAGATACATTCGTGCTGGCGAATGAGGCCGCAAAGATTTATACTTCGACCATTGGCGCGGCCAAAGGGCCTGGAGCGCCAAATGGGCAGGTGCATCTTCAGCGAAAGTCTGAATGAGAGTACGCTCCATGTTTTGCCCGGCGCTCTGCCAGGTCCACGCGCCGGATCGGACGATGGTCGTGCCGGCATCGCCTTGCTGCGAAGGCTGGCTGAGCGATCGATCTCTGTCCTTGACGACCTTGCAACCACCGCGTTTCCTTCCGATTGCCGAGTCTGTAACGGCCCCTTGCTGCGCTCCTCGACGCTTCCCATCTGCGATATCTGTCGCGCTGCCGTTCCCAGGCAGACGGACGTGATGTGCCGTTGTTGCGGCGAAGCGCTGGACATCGATATGGAGAGCGCTCGCTTTGCCGGACAGCTTCTCGCGGAGGGCCTGCTTTGCTTTGCGTGCCGCGCAGTTCCGCCGATGTTCGAGCGAGCGGTTGCGTATGCGGTCTACCAGGATGAATTGCGGGAGATGATTCACCTGCTCAAGTATGAACGGATGCGCGCGATCGCCAGACTGCTGGGCGGAAAGCTTGCGGAATCGATCCTGACGCTGAAGGCCGACGCTGCGAATGAGCTCGTTGTCGTTGCTGTGCCGCTGTTTCCCGGCAAGGAGCGCGAGCGAGGATACAACCAGGCCGAGTTGCTCGCAGATGCTGCGATTGCCGAATTGCGTCTCACGGCTCCGGAATGGCGGCTGCGACGCGTCGCTTTGCTCCTGGCGCGCCGGCGCGATACGCGGAGTCAGTTCGAGCTTAGTCCGCGCGGTCGCCGCCGCAATCTTGAAGGTGCGTTTGCGGTCGACTCCGGCAAGTTGCCGCTCGGCTGCGAAGTCCTGTTGGTGGATGATATTTACACCACCGGCGCGACTGCCCGGGAATGCTCGCGCGTGTTGCGCAGGGCCGGCGCACGCAAGATTTGGGTCGCAACGCTGGCTCGGGCTCAGACGCCGCGCGTTGCGATGTGGGATGACGGCGCTCTGCTCGCTGCGCAGGGATTCGGATAGAGACGAAAGCAGGCACAGACGGTCAACGCAACGGATTCAGTGAGGACTCGGAATCGGAGGGGTTGAGCAATGCAAGCGTCTCATGTGTCGTCAAAGATGCGGAAGCAACGGGCAAGCGGAAGCCGTCACGCGGGACACGCGAGCGGACACAGTTCGCCGCGGCTGACCACGGAGCTTGACGTTCGGATTGGCGTGTTTCGCCAGCCGGCGATGCAAACTCCAGTGCTGGTGCTGAATGCGTCGTACGAGCCGATCAACATCTGCGGCGCGCGGCGAGCGCTGGTGCTGGTGCTGAAGGGCGTTGCGCGCACCGAAGAGGAGCAGGGCGCGGTGCTGCATGCGGCGCGCATGAATGTGGCGATGCCGAGCGTGATTCGCCTGTTGGAATATCGCAGGATTCCGCATCAGACGCGCGCGCTGTCGCGGAAGAACATTCTGCTGCGCGATCGGAATGCGTGCCAATATTGCGGCATTGTGTTGACCGCCGGCGAACTGACTCTCGACCATGTCGTTCCGCGTTCGCGAGGCGGCTTGTCGACCTGGGAAAATCTGGTTGCGTGCTGCCACGACTGCAACCGGCGCAAGGGGAATCAGATGTTGCACGAGCTGACTGAACTGAAGCTGCAGCGCGAGCCGCGGCCATTCAGTCTGCATACGTCGCGGCATATCATGCGCATGATCGGTTCGGCTGATCCTAGCTGGCGGCGATATCTGTACTTCGAGTCGGAGCCGGCAGCTTAGAATTGCGCGTCACTTTTTGGCTGGCTTGGCGGGTGGGGTGGTGCTCGGGTCCGCAGGCGCCTTGTTGTTGGTGATGTCCTCGCCGTTGTAGATGATGCGGCTGGTGGAACGGAACTGCTTGTAGTCGGTGTACTTCACAATGGAGCGCAGGTGGACGTCTTCGGGGAGCGCGCCTTCTTGCGCGACGAAGTGCAGCATACCTTCGGCCTTGGTATAGGTGGGGAACCAGTATTTGCCGTCGACCTGTTCGTAATACGTGGTGAAGGGCGGCTGCAGGTCTTCATGGCCTTTGCGGGTGTCCTGGGGGACAGTCTTTCCGTTGACGAGGACGATCTGGAAGTCCTGCTGATCGACCCAGACCTTTCCCTGGAAGTAATGCTTGTTCTTCTCGATGGTCCTGGGACCGGCCTCGAAGACGTAGGTGTCGAGTTCGTCGACCTTCTGGCGGCCGAGGTACTTGACGTCGTACTTGGGAAGATCGTCGGTGGTGAGGATGAAGGGCAGGCGGTGCTCAATTTCGTCAAAGTCGGTGGGGGACATCATGACAGGGGTGGCGCTGGCATCGAGACTGCTCGCTGGTGCGAAGACGACGTGCTCTTCGCGCTTGCCCTCGCGATTGAAGGTGATGTCGGTGACCTGCTGATACTCACCGTCGACCTTCCTGGTATCGTCGTCGATCGTGTCGACTTTGACCGACTGGCGGAAGGTATAGTTCTCGCGGGCCTGGGCGAATTCGGCTTCGCGTGCGGCGAACCTGGTAACGATCTGCTCGGCGGTGGCGCCGGCCGGCGGTGAGGTATCGAGCGGACCGAAGCCGGAGGAGTCCTGAGCGGCGGCGGCGAGCGGCATCGCGAGGGCGAGGGCGAGAGTGGCAGCTTGGCTGAAGAGTTTCATAATGTTCCAACTCCGGTGAGATTGCGAGTGCATGGTGTTAGACGTGGGTTCTGTCCCGGTTGCTAGCCCCTGAGGTACCCCTGGGGATATATACCAACGAATTACTGTAAACAAAGGGGTAATCAGTTGGTATTACCAGTTAGTCTAGACTTTCGATGCTTTGTGGCACCCTTTTTTTTGCTTAATTTGGAAAGGCTGCGGGTTTTGGCGAAGTGGGTGCCAAACCTTGCAGCCTTTGAATCTTACTAACTACTTTAATTGTACGGCGCGAAGCATAACTAGTATGCCAACGATTTTTGCGCGACCCAATTAGCGTAAGTGTCTGGTTAAGTGCGGGTTGTGGATTGAAAATAAATCTTGTTGTGAGTGAAAGGTATTGACAGCTTTGGAGTGACCCGAGGTGGGCATGAGCGCATGAGGTTCGAGTAGTGAGCGAGACGGTCGCGGGAAAAAGGGCGTTTTGCTATCCAGCTATCAGCTAAGAGCTTATTGGGTGGATTTTTTCTTGTGGTGAATGGCGTGGACTACGTCGGGGAGGAACTCGTGGAGCTCAAGCGTCAGGGCCGAAGTGCCGAGGCTGGAGAAGTAGGCGCTTATGGTTGGGCTGACGCCCCGGTCGCGCTGGGGATAGTATGCGTTGGTGAGGGCCGTCGCGCTCGCCATTCCGGCTAGTTTGGACCAGTTGATGCCGGTATTGCCGTCGTCCGTACGGGTGAGGACGACGCGGGAGGCAGCGTAGACGGCGCGATGGCCGTAGGAATGGCCGGGACTCCGGCCCATGATGTAGTAGTGCGGATCTTCGTGAAAGGCCGTGGCGAAGAATCCGTAGCTGAAGATTGACTCCACCACCTGTTTCAGCTCACCCGCTCCGAGGCGTTCGCCAAATGCGGCGCTGTCGGTTCCGTAGTGTGGCCGGGAGTTGAAGAGCTGGCCCTCGCCCGCACCGAGCAGGGTCGATCCGAAGGCGGTAAGACTGAGGGAATTGTGGAGGCTGAGGTCGAACTTCTGCGGGCCGGTGAGAGGAGGTTGCGGACCCATGTCGGCTTTGACGACGCGATGGAGATAGGGTTGCGAATTTGGGTAGAGCGACGCGGGGCCGGTCTCCACCGAGGGAGCGCTGCCCGGAGCGGTGAGGTTGGATGCGGGCGGCTGGGACGATGCCTGGACTTCGAGGCTATCCGGCAGATCGGACGCCGAAGTGGTCCGGCTTGTGGTCTGAGACAGGATGTAGGGCGAGGCGGCGAACGCGAAGGTGAGAAGCGCGGCGCGGGTATTGCCCATTCGGCACATCGTCGGTTTGATGTAGCGGGCGATGGGGGATGTTGCTCTGTTCGCTGTGGTGGGGTGAAAAGCGACTGATTCTGAAATGGATAGGGCGACAAAAAGCAAACTACGGAGATTCTTAGCAAAGAATGACCGGTGATCGGATGAGGGCGGGGCGCTGGTTTAGACTTGCGCGATGAAGATACGTTGGGTTGGGGTTGCTTTGGTATGGGCCGGGGTATGTTCGGCCTGGGGTCAGGTTGCGGCGAAGAGGCCGATCACGTTTGCCGATCTGATGGCGATGAAGCGAGTGAGCGATCCTCAGATCTCGCCGAGCGGGAAGTGGGTGATGTTCTCTGTGATGGATGTGTCGCTGGAGAAGAATACGAAGACGACGCATTTGTGGGTGGTGGCGCTGGACCCCACCCATGACGATAAGACCGTCACGAATGGGGCACCCGGCGCGGAGCGGCAGATGACCTCGAATTCAGGAGAGACGTTTGGGCGGTTTTCGCCAGATGGGAAGTTTGTGTCCTACACGGGCTCGCCGACGAAGGACGATCCGGTGAGCCGGATCACGATTGCGACGTGGGACGAAAAGACCGGCACGATCGGGATGGGGCGGACGCTGAAGGCAGTGAGCGGGGACGCGGATGGAGCGATCTGGTCGCCGGACTCGAAGCATTTCCTGTTTACGACGGATGTGTATCCGGAATGCTCGGACAAGTCGACATGGACGGAGGAAGACGCCTGCGATGCGGCCAAGGATGCCGCAGCGGATAAGAGCCCGGTGAAGGCGCAGGTTTGGGACGCGCTGCTGTACCGGCACTGGGACCACTACACAGGGAAGAAGCGGAGCCACATTATCGAAGCGGATTTTTCGTTGGATGGGGCGAACCCGCGGGATTTGACTCCGGCGAGCGCGGTGGGCAATGCGGAGACGCCGACGTTTTTTGTGGGCGGAGTGCAGAACTA
>DASWCA010000437.1:0-14581 GCA_036390355.1 Acidobacteriaceae bacterium | reverse complement strand
TCTCCGCTAACAAGGCGCGAGATATGCGACAATAACGTGTGCACTCCGGCGTCTATCCGCGCGCCCTGAGCTGCAAGGGAGAACTGATATGGGCGATCTATTTCAACCGTGGCACATCATCATCGTTGCCGGCCTTGCGGTGCTGCTGTTCGGCGGCAAGAAACTGCCGGAACTCGGCAAGGGTCTCGGCGAAGGTCTGCGCGGCTTCAAAGAGGGCATGAAGGGCATCGGAGACGACCTTCCGGACGAGAAGAAGAAGGAAGTCGAGGCCGCCTCGAATCAGGACGCGAAGGCGCTCGAAGCCAAAGCCTACCAGGAAGCCAAAGCCGCGGCCGAAGCACGGATCGCCGCCGAAGCCAAAGTTGCAGCGGAACAACGCCAGCGCGAAGAAGCCATCAAGTAACCACGTCATTCTGACTCGAAGAGTCAGAATCCCAGTGGTTGTCTTTCGGAGTATCAGCGGGCTTTAGCAGGCGCTGAAAACCTCTCGTCTTGCCATCCGGAGTAGCAGCGGGCTTTAGCCCGCGGTAAACCCGCAATCAATACGAAGGGGCTTTAGCCTTGGGCCTTCTTCCTCAGACTTACAAAGCAATCAGCATCACCGCCACCACCGCCGTGGTCATTCCCAGCGCCTGCCGTCGCGTAGGCCGCTCGCCCAGCGCAAGCGCCGCCAGCAGAATCGTCGACGCCGGATAAAGCGACGCCAGCACCGCTGCAACATCCAGCCTGCCGGCGCGAGTCGCCGCCACAAATAGCAGGTTACCGGAAGTATCGAGCAGCGCCGTCCCCATCGCCCAACCCGCGGCGCGCCGGCCGAACTTGACGTGCGGTTCCGTCGCGTCGCCGGACCGCATCCGCAGCCCGAGAAACATCAGCGAACAGACAGTGAGACTGCCCATCCTCGCCGTCGCCATCGGCCAGATCACGCCTGCCGGACCGGCCATCTTCAGCGCGACAAAGTAGACGCCAAAGCCAACGCCGGCGAGCAGCGCGAGAATCATCGTGCTGCGCTGCGCGCCCTGCGTCGACTGGAGATCATCCGGAGATTGCGCCGGAGCAGCCGCGATCAGCCAGATCGCGCATCCCGCGACCAGGAAGCCAACCAGCGGTCGCGCGCCCGGCGATCCGTCCTGCGCCATCGCGACGGTCGCCGGAATCGCCGCGGCCAGCAGCCCGCTCAGCGCTGCCGAAACGCCCATCGCGCCGCGCGACAGTGCAATATAGAAGCCGGTCAGCGAGAGTCCGCCCGCCACGCCGGCGACGACTCCCCAGGCCAGCAGCACGCCGTGCGGAAACGCGTCGCCGCGCATCCGCGCAATCGCCACCAGCACAGCGAAGCTGGTTACATGGCTCAGCAGCACGACACGCAGCGCAGCACGAACGCCGCCGCCCGCCGACTTCACGCCCATGCCGCCGGAGAAGTCGCCGCCGCCCCACGATACCGCCGCCGTCAACGCCATCAGCGCGTTGCCGCGCAGCAGATTATTCATCGCGTTCCATCCGTCCGCGCGGCGCTGCTCGCAGGCGAGAAATTGGTTGAGTCAGACGATCGAGGCCGCGTCGCGCGTCCTCACTGCACCGGCGTCGTCGGCCGCGGCCGCATCTCCATCGCCGATGGCCAGTAGCCCTTCTTCGCCAGGATGGTGAGCCCTGGACGCAGGACCTTGATCTCGGTTGTGCGGTACTTGCCATCCAGGAACGGCTCATGCGTGTAATAGCCCACGGTGTAGCGGCTTCGCGCCTCTCCTGCGATCCGGGCGAAGCTCTTCTCGATTTCGCCTGTGCGGAACTCAGAGTCGATGTTTCCGCCGGTCGCATTCGCATAAGGCGTCAGCACGTTGTCGCGCATCATCAGCGGAAGGTGCATTCGGTCGAGAACGCCAAGACCCCACACGGCGGAATCTCCCACCAGGGTTCCGTCCACTTCGATCCGGTTGGTCATCAGGTACTTGACGACCTCGCTGGTCTTCGCCTTGCTGCCGTATTCCTTGCCGTCGGAGATGACATAGATGACTCGCCGGTAGTCGATCGGCCGCCTGCTCAGCGTCGTCGCCGCCTGAAGGATGGCGTCATTCAGCGCATGGATCTCTCTCGGAGCGTCGAGCTGGATGCCCGCGTGACCGCGCACTGCAGCAGTATTCGGGTCAAACTGTTGATTGTTGATCACGGTCGTCTGCGACAGCGGCCCGCTCAGGCTGCCTGCCATCAGCGTGTCGCGCCCCTCGCCCTTCGACCTGTCGATGGCCTGGGTGAGCCGCGGGCTCTGCGCGCCGGTGAAGTCGGTCACCAGTTTCGGAGTCTTGTTGTAGGTGAAGACCGAAACCTCATCGAATTTCGTGAACGCGTCCTGCAGCGCGCCGAGCGAATCGTTCACGCGAATCATCTCGTCCTTGGTCATGCTCTGGTCAATCACCAGCGCCACCGAGAGCGGCAGTGCGTCATCGGTGAAGATGGCAATATGCTGCAGCACTCCATTCTCATAGACCCGCACATCGCGGGCTTTCAGGCCGGCCACTTGCCTGTTCTTGGAATCCTTTACGGTGAACGCCAGGTCGACGAAGTTGACCTGGACCCTGAGGGTCGTCATTGCCTTTGCACCTTCGCCTGACGGCGGCTCATACGTCGGAGTCTGATCGGACGTGGCCGTGGGCGGCGTAGCGGCGGATGGGGTTGGAGCCGGCGTACCCGCGGGTTCCCCCGAATTGTCGTTCGAAGTCGACGTCGTTCCCTGGCCGGGAGCCACCGATCCGGTGGGCAGGTTTGCCTGCGGCCTGGGAGCGTCCGGAATCGCCTGCTGCGCGAGGCTATCCTGCCCCGCCTGCGTCTGTGCCTGCGCGCCGAGCATCACCAACGCCAGCGATCCTGCCAATACACTGTTTCTCAAGTCGAAAACCCCCGTCCAAGTACCACCTATGAGACTACCAGCGGGCGCGTAACCCGTCATCCTGGCAGCCCTTCAGCCTCACTCCATTGGACGCCGCAAAACACCGCCGGGTCACGAAACAGGGACCATCGGACCCGCGCAGAATCGAAGTTCGCGCGGTCCGCCAGCGAATTCGGCTCACCCGGGGAGCTTTTCGTCGTCTATTCCTCGTCTAAGTCGTCACGTTGTCGTCTAATACGATATGCGCTCCCCGTTCCTCACCGCGTCCCTGCTCTCGCTCGCGCTTCTGCCGCTGGTCGTGCGCACTCCCGCCCTGCGTGCCCAGGAAGCGCCCTCGCCCGGCGGCCCGCCCCCGGCGAGCGACGCTCCGCCAGTTCACCAAAACGATACCGACGCTCCAACCCTCAATGTCCAGGTGAACCTGGTGAACCTCTACTTCTCTGCGCGCGACAAAGGTGGCTTCATTACCAATCTGCGTAAGGATGACTGCGGCCTGACCGAAGATAAAGTCACGCAGAAGATTAAGAACTTTACCCAGGAAAAGAACCTGCCGCTCACCATCGGCATTCTGCTCGACACCTCCGGCAGCCAGACGAACGTCCTTCCAATGGAGCAGCAAGCAGGCGCGACGTTCCTGCGCAACGTTCTCACGCCCAAGGACGAGGCGTTCCTCATCTCCTTCGACATCAATATCGATCTGCTGGCCGACTATACGAATCGCGCCAGTGAGATTAAGCATGCCCTGGACAAGGCAACCATCAACACTGGCGCGGGCACAGGCTCGATTACCGGCAACGGAGATCCGCGCGGAACCCTGCTCTACGACGCCGTCTACACCGCCGCCAATGAAAAGCTCCGCTCCGAGGCTGGCCGTAAGATTCTGGTGCTGCTCACCGATGGCGGCGACCAGGGCTCGCAGGAGACGCTGAGGTCGGCAAGCGAGGCCGCACAGAAATCCAACGCCATCGTGTACGTCATCCTGATCGCCGACAACGGCTTTTACGGAGGCATGATGTATAGCGGAGATCGCGACATGCAGAAGCTCGCCAGCGAAACCGGAGGCCGCGTCATCAACGTGGGCAACAACGGAAGGAAACTGGAAGACGCATTCAACCAGATTCAGGACGAACTTCGCACCCAATACCTGTTGAGCTATACGCCGCTCAATGCCAAGGCCGACGGCACCTACCGCAAGATCGACCTGACCTGCGGCAAAGGTCTGAAGGTGCAGACGCGCAAAGGCTACTACGCCATCTCCGGCGCCGACACGCAGTAGCCCGTTCGCGCTGCTGCGCTACTGCTCGTGCGACAGCTTCTCGCCGTTCGGTCCTACCTGAATTTCACCCTTCTTCGTACCCTTCAGCGTTGCCGCCTCGTAGGCCACTAGCTTCCCTTTCTTGGTCAGTGACTCGACCTTGGTGATCTTCGCCCCCGCCGTCTTAGCCGTCAAAGCGCTTTGCACTGTGGTGGGAAGAGTATTCATGGCAACCTCCTCCTCGACCTCCAGCAGCGTTCCATCCTTCGCAATAGCAATGTCGCGGCTGTGACCGCTCACCATCATCTCGACTTCGTACTGAAACACCCCGTCTTCCGTCTCCGTCGAAATGCCCTTGACGGTGGCGCCCAGCGACTCTGCCTGGACTGTCTTCTCCACGGCCGGCGGCAGTGCCGAACGTTCTACTTTCTTCTCTGCCGATGCCACGAGCGTCAGCGAAACGGCCATCGCCGCAACGGATGCAACTCTCAATAACCGACTTAACATGGTGCACTCCTCATAGCGTGCCTGCACGCTGGCGAGGACGTTACGCCGCCACCTTAATACCGCCTGAACATCAAGCGTTAACTCATGCGCTCGCTACGCTTCCATCGCGCCCGAGTATACTGCCATCCCTGCCACCGCATCGACGCCCATCGCGTCCAGCGCATCGACTTCCGCTCTCTCTTTGATGCCGCCGGCGACGATCAGCTGTTTCGCCGTGCACGCGCGCAGCACCGCCGCGACATCCATCGGGAAGCCCTGCATCGTGCCCTCGGTATCCACATGCGTGTAGAGAAACGCCGCGCACGAATCCTCGAGCCATGTCACCGCTTCCTCTGGCGTCAGGTCGACGGAATCCTTCCACCCCTTCACCGCGACGCGCCCGCCTTTCGTGTCGACGGAGAAGCACAGCGCGTCCTCACCCAGAGTCCGCTTCAACTCCTCCGCGAATTCCAGGCGGATAACCTTGTGCCGTCTTGAAGGCCCGGGTGCCCCATCCATCGCAGCCTTTTGCGATGGGTGGGATGTAGAACTCTCGTCCGGCCCAAACAGGCTCGACCCATAGATCACCCGCTTCGCCCCCGCATCCAGCAGCCTGCGCCCATCCTCCGCCGTCTTCAGCCCGCCGCCCACCTGGCAGGTCAGCCGCGCGCAGATCATCTCGATCAGCGCGCGATTCTCCCCCTGCCGCATCGCCGCGTCCAGGTCAATCAACTGCACGAGCGGATACTTTTGGAAGCGCTCAATCCAATATTCAAAGTCGTCGAACGCAAGCTTCAGCTTTTCACCCTGAACGAGCTGCACAATCCGCCCGCCCATCAGATCAATGGAAGGAATCAACATGTTGATATTGTCTCAGCCGCAGGCGTTGCACGCGCCCGCGAGCATTCGCACTACGGCAGCGAATAGGCCTGCAGCCGATCCACCTGGCGTGGAGGGACTACCTTCAGCCGGTTGATCTCAAGCTGCATGAACATCACGCCGCGCGTGTCGCTCTCCACCAGCCGATACGTCACGCTATCGCGAGATACGAAGAAGCACCCGCCCTGCGGCCGGAAGATCAGGAATTCGTCCGCGATCTGATCCAGCAACGGGAACCATCCGCGGATGTTGATCTTCTCCTCTGTGGGCGTGTCGCTCCAATGCGCAGTGGGCCATATCACCTTCGTACCCTGCACTGTGAACGCGGCGTGGCAGTCGCTGCGTTCCACCGCCTGGCAGAGGCGGAGCTGTTCGAATTCGTCAAGGTTGACGCGCAACTGAAGAAGATCGAGCATGCACACTCCTGGTTTTCGGCTCTGTGGTCCATTGAGAGAATGGGTCGAGTATAGAGAAGCCGGCCGCTCCGCAATATGATTTTTTGGTTACGCGGAATCACAATGTTAAACAAGCTTGACGCAGACCAGTGACGTGCATGTGAATCGGGAGATTGATACCAAGCTTAGCACGGCAGCCGGACGCTGACGCCAGACCTCCGCAATACACTCTTCAACTCGCGCGAGTCCGTAACACCAAAGTGGAATATACTCGCGGCCAGCGCCGCATCCGCCTTGCCCCGCCCGAAGACGTCCGCAAAATGCTCCGCACTGCCCGCGCCGCCGCTCGCGATCACCGGAATCTGCACCGCTTCGCTGACCGCGGCCGTCAGCTCGCAATCGAAGCCGCCGCGCATTCCGTCGGTGTCCATGCTGGTCAGCAGGATTTCACCCGCGCCGCGCGCCTCGGCCTCGCGCGCCCAATCGATCACACGCAGCCCGGTCGGCTTGCGCCCGCCGCTGACGTAGACCTCCGCGTCTTCGGGGCCGCGATCACCGCGCCTTGCGTCGATCGCCACAATCACCGCCTGCGCGCCAAAGCTAGCGCCAATTTCGCCAATCAGCTCCGGCCGCGCAATTGCCGCCGAGTTGATGGACACCTTATCCGCGCCCGCCGTAAAAACAGCTTCAGCGTCTTCGGCAGATCCGATCCCGCCGCCCACCGTGAACGGCACAAATAGCTTCGCCGCCGCGCGCTTCACCGTATCCAGCAGCGTGCCGCGGCCTTCATGCGTCGCGGTGATGTCGAGTAGCACAATCTCATCCGCGCCCGCCGCCGCATGCCGGTGCGCCAGCTCCGCCGGATCGCCCGCATCGACGATATCGACAAACTGCACGCCCTTCACGACACGCCCGTCCCGCACATCCAGACACGCAATAATCCGCTTCGTCAGCATTTAGCTATCACCTCGCTGCAACCAGGAACGTACTTCCTCAATGGCTCCAATTGGCAGCAGTGTCTTCGGTATATAGATGAACCTTTTCCTAGCCAGAAACAAAAGCAGCATTTGATCGTCTTCCGCGGTCTCACATATAGCGGCACGCTGAAATCGTCCTTCGCTCTTACCTTCGATTCCCGAGACGAGAATGTCGCCATCTATCTCTAGGTAGACTTGAAGCGGCCTCTTGGGATCTCCGTTAATTGCTTTGTAAACTCGTTCCATCTGCCAGGGTCGGATGAGTGATGACACTGAACCACCAGCGATCAATCCAACGGCGAGCGGCATAGCAACCAAGCGCGTCACCGAATCACCTGGAAGCGGCGACACGAGGACGGCCAATACGACACCGGATAAGAACATGCCCCACGCGAGGAAGTGGAAGTACAGACGACGTCTCGTGGTGCTTCTTACGTACGTACGCATAGCTTTCTTGAAGTTCAAGTAGCCCGATGTATAGGAATATCGCAAAGCCTTCTCCTCACAACTCCACAAAATTCCGCAACACTCTCAACCCCACATCCGCCGACTTCTCCGGATGGAACTGCACGCCCATCACGTTCCCCAGCTCGACTGCCGAAGTAAACGCACCGCCATACTTCGTAACCGCCGCCGTATCCGCCGACACCGGAGCCCGCCAGGAGTGCGTGAAGTACACAAACGCCCCATCCGCCACGCCGCGCAGCAGCCGCGAATCCGGCCTGATCTCCTCCAGCGAATTCCACCCCACATGCGGCGATTTCAACTCCGCGCCCTCATACACCGCCGGAAACCGCTCACACCGCGAAGCGAACGCACACAACCCATCCGTCTCCGGCGCCTCAGTCGAACCCTCATACAACCACTGCAACCCCACGCAGATGCCCAGAAAGGGCACACCCTTCGCCACCGCATCACGCACGGCGCCGGTCAGCCCCAGGTCCTTCAACAACTGCGTGGCCTGAAAATGCCCCACCCCCGGCAGCACAATCTTCCCCGCCCGCAGCACATCCTCCGGCGCCTGCGTCACCACCACATCGCGCGCGTCCAGGAACTTGAGCGCCTTCACCACACTCGTCAGATTCCCCGCTTTGTAATCAATCACTGCTAGCATGACTTTTCATTTCCAAATCGAGAAAACGTAGATGACATAACCGATCGATAGCAATGCGAAAACAACATCAACCCCGAAAAGAATGCGAATCCAGAATCGCCTGCGAAACGGGAACAGAAGCAAAAGTGCGACGGCGAGAATAGCGATGACAGCGAACCCACACGAATAAAGGAATTGCGCCCCTAACAGGGTGAAGAGCAGAAAGACCAATACCGCAGCGGTTGTTGTAAGCAGAACAGAGACCGAAACGGCAGCTACATTCATAGACTGCGTCATAACAGTCCCTTCGTACTCGGCAGCATCTCCCGCATGCGCTCGTCTCTCGAGCAAGCCCCGCGCATAGCACGCGCGAACGCTTTGAAGATCGCCTCGATCTTGTGATGATTGCTGCGCCCATACATCGTCTTCACATGCACATTCGCTTTCGCGCCTCGCGCGAAACCGTCGAAGAAGTCCGCAACCAGTTCCGTCTGGAAATCCCCAACCAGCGGCACCGTCACCTGATCGTCGACGACGTACGCCACCCGTCCGCTCAGGTCCACCGCGGCCACCGCGAGCGTCTCATCCATCGCCATCACAAAATATCCAGCACGCATGATGCCCTTCTTATCGCCCAGCGCAATTCCAAACGCCTCGCCCAGCGCGATGCCGACGTCCTCCACAGTGTGATGCTGATCGACATCGAGGTCGCCCTTGCAATCCAGCGTCAGATCGAACCCGCCATGCCGCGTAAACAACTCCAGCATGTGATCAAAAAAACGTATCCCCGTCGAGACGGAATACACACCCGTCCCATCAATCGTCAGCGTCAACGCGATCTGCGTCTCCGTCGTGTTCCGCTCAATCGTGCCCATTCGAACCGTGTCGCTCATTCGAACTCCCTCTCGCCGCCGACTTGCTGACTCGCTAACTTGCTGACTTGCTCTGGCGCCCATCCAATCTCCGCGAGCGATTCCCGCAACGCCTCAAGCCCGCGCGTCACATGCTCCTCCACGCCGATGGTGATGCGCACATACCCATCGCAGCCGGGATCGGTCGAGCGGTCGCGCAGCAACACACCGCGGGCATGCATCGCCTTCACCAGGTCCGCGTGCTTCGCGCCAATCTTCATCAGTACAAAATTTGCGTGGCTGGGAAAGAACTCCACGCCCAGCGCGCGAAGCCCATCCATCATTCGGTCGCGCCCCGCATGCACCTGCTCCGCGTACCACGCGACGTACGCATCATCTGCGAGCGCCACCGGTAGGCAGTCCAGCGCGACGCCATTCACGTTGTATGGCGAGCTCACCTTGCGCGCGTACTTCAGCAACTCCGCATTACCGGCCAGCATGCCGATACGCAGACTCGCCAACCCGTACGCCTTCGAGAACGTCCGCGCCACCACCAGGTTCGGCACCTTCCCGGCCTCTCCCATCACCGTCTCGCCGAAGAAGTGGTAGTACGCCTCATCCACCATCACCACTGCCTGCGGAGCCGCCGCGCAGATCGCCAGCAGATGCTCGCGACTCACCACCGCGCCCGTAGGATTGTTCGGCGACGCGACCATGATCAGCTTCGTCCGCGGGGTAATCGCCGCCAGGAATCGCTCGTACGGAAACACAAGCGACGCGTCCGACTGCACTCTCTTAACGCGGCCCGTCATCATGCCCGCGCTCACCTCATACATGAAGAAGGTAGGCGTCGAGATCAGCACCTCATCGTCCTCTTCCAGAAACGCCGCGCACAGCAGGTGGATCGCCTCATCGACGCCATTGGTCAGCAACACCTGGTCCGCAGCGAGCCCAAAGTGCGCCGCCGCAATCCGCTCCACGCACTCGCGCTCGGGATACTTGGTCAGCCCCTCGGCCGTCACCTGCCGCAGCCGCTCCATCACCTTAGGAGACGGCGCGAACGTGTTCTCGTTGAAGTCCAGCCGCAGCGCATCGCGCCCCGCCAGCGGCGGATGATACTCGGGCATCGCCAGCACAGCCTTCCGTGGCCGCGGCGTCATAGCAGCTTCACTCTTCATCGCATCCTCGGAGACAACCAAAGCCGCCACACCTCACCTCAACTCTTCTGACAACTGACAACTGACAACTGACAACTGACAACTGACAACTGAACTACCGCATCCGCATCCGCACTCGCACGCTTTCCGCATGCCCCTTCAACCCTTCTGCCTCGGCCAGGGCAATCACATCCGGACCCAACGCTCGCAGGCCCTTACGCGTGTACTCCTGCACCGTGATCACTTTCACAAAATCCATGATGCTCAACCCACCGCGGACCCGGCCCACACGTCCCGTCGGCAGCACGTGGTTTGGTCCGGAGATATAATCACCCATCGACTGCGGCGAATAATTCCCCACAAACACCGACCCCGCATTCTTAACCCACTTCAAATCCGCTGCCGTATCCACCGTCAGATGTTCTGGCGCCAGCCGATTCGTAAGCGCCTGCGCCTCAGCAACCGATTCAGTTACAAATATGCATCCCTGCACAGCCAGCGACTGCTCGGCAATCGCGTTCCCCTTTGCCTGCTTCTCCACTTCGGCCCTCACCGCATCCGCCAGCGCCGCATTGCTGGTGATCATCACCGGTAAGGCCTCTGGATCATGTTCCGCCTGCGCCACCAGATCCGCCGCAATCCCCGCAGCATTCCCCGTCTCACTCGTCACCACAATCTCCGTCGGCCCCGCCGGCATATCAATCCCGCACTCCTGCGACACCATCACCTTCGCCGCGGTTACATAAAGATTCCCTGGCCCGACGATCTTGTTCACCCGCGCGATCGTCTCCGTCCCATAGGCCATCGCCGCGATTGCCTGAGCCCCGCCGACGCGGTAGAACTCCGTCACGCCCGCCAGCCATGCCGCCGCCATTGTCTCGCGCGCCGGTTTTGGCGAGCACACCACAATGCGCTCCACATCCGCCACCTGCGCCGGCGTTACCGTCATCAGCAGCGTCGAAGGCAGCGGATAGCGCCCACCCGGCACGTAGCACCCAACGCTCTCCAACGGCCGCACAATCTGCCCCGTCGTCACGCCCGCCGCCGGCCTGATAGTCCAGTCCTTCGGCTTCTGCGCTTCAGCGAATGCGCGAATATTCGACTGCGCCGCCTGCATCGCTGTCTGCAACTCTAACGCCGTCGCCTCCCACGCCGCGTTCATCTCATCCCGAGAAACCAGCAGCGCCGCATCCGCCTTCAGCCCGTCGAACTTCGCCGCATACTTCCGCAGTCCCGCATCGCCGCGCTTGCGAACGTCTGTAGCTATTCCAGCTACAATCTTCTCGACCTTCGACGTATTGAGCGAGCCGCGGCGCTCCAGCGCCTCAATCAGCGCCTGCGCCGCAGCCTTCCCTCGCCCAAATGTCTTCACCAGCTTCATGCCTTACTCCCTACAGAACCACCTTGCTCAGCGGATACTCCACAATCCCCGTTGCGCCCGCAGCCTTCAGCTTCGGAATCACATCGCGTACCACGGCCTCATCCAGAATCGTATTCAGCGCGACCCACGCCGGATCGCTCAAGTGCGAAATCGTCGGAAAATTCAACGCCGGAAGCTCCGCCACAATGCTGTCGAGGCTGGCCTTCGGCGCATTCATCATCAGCCCAACGCGCCCCTGCGCCGCAATCGCCGCATTCAGCATCAGTGAAATATTCTCGATCTTGTTCCGCTTCCACGCATCCTTGAACGACGCCTTGTTCGCAATCAACTGCGTCTCCGACTCCATCAGCGTCTCAATGATGCGCAGCCGGTTCGCCCGCAAACTCGAACCCGTCTCCGTCACCTCGACAATTGCATCAGCCAGCGTCGGTGGCTTCACTTCCGTCGCGCCCCAACTAAACTCCACCTTCACCGGAATATTTTTCGATGCGAAGTACCGCTTCGTAAACTCGACCAGCTCTGTGGCGATCACCTTCCCGGCAAGATCCTCAGGCTTCTGAAACGGCGAATCCTCAGGCACACAAAGCACCCACTTCACCTTCTGCCGGCTCACCTTCGAATACGTCAGGCTGGTCACATACTCCACGTCCGTCTCGTTCTCCTGCACCCAGTCGTTGCCGGTCAGCCCCGCGTCCAGCGCGCCTTTTTCGACGTAGCGCGCCATCTCCTGCGCGCGTACCAGCATGCATTCGATCTCGTCATCGTCGATCGCCGGGAAGTAGCTGCGCCCATTGGCGGCGATCCGCCAGCCCGCGCGCTCGAACAGCGCAATCGTTGCATCCTGCAAACTTCCCTTCGGAATTCCCAGCTTCAGCTTGCTCGTCATAATTTCTTCTCCGCGGCATTTGTAACCGCAATTGGTTTTGTGAAGCAGCTCACCGTGCCCTCGTGGCACACCAGGCCGTCGCCCTCGACCTCAACGGTGAACAGCAACGCGTCGTTGTCGCAGTCCGTCGCCGCGCTGATCACGCGCAGCCGGTTGCCGCTGGTCTCGCCCTTCATCCAGAGCTTCTGCCGCGTCCTGCTCCAGAACGTGACAAAACCCGACGCCAGCGTCTTCTCGTAGCTGATCTCGTTCAGAAATCCGAGCATCAGCATCTCGCCTGTCTTCGCATCCTGCACAATGCCCGGGACCAGCCCGTCCATCTTGGCAAAGTCGATTTTTGGTGCATCCTTCAGTGCGTCCATCGCGTCTCTCTCTTTCGATCCTTATAAGTTGTCATTCTGGCGCAGCCAGAATCCCCGCATTTGTTTTCCGCCGCTCGCATTCCATCCGCGCGCAGCAAAAAGGCCCGCTCGCGGTGTGCGCGTCAGCGGGCCTTCGAATCCTTATGTGCGTTTCGTTATTTCGCCGCACCGGACACAGCCGCCAACACGCAATGCGCGTGATGATGGTGGTGTCCGTGATGCTGCGTCGAAAAGCTCATATATCCTAAGGCTACCTTCCACTAATCCCTTTGTCAACGCACGATCCGCTGGCATCGACAGACGCGGCCTTATGCCTCTGTTTACGGCTGATGCTGCAACAGCATGTCGACACTCCGCATCGGCGGATTGCCGCCGAACGTTGCGTCGGTCGTTTCTGCCCACTCGCCCTTATCCGTCAGGTGCATGGCATTCGCAATATGAGCAGGACCGCTCGCATAGCCCCACGAGAATCCGTTTACCACAACCGTCAGTTCCGTATCGACATAATGGCCATCGTTGTACGCCCGAAACCGGTAGGCATGCGAGACCTCGTCGAACGAAATCGTAGCTAGCGCGTTGAAGAGCACCTTGCCCTCTACATTCCGGCTCGTACCCTCGACCAGCAGGACGAGGCCATCCAGCTTGTACTGGATGTCTTCGGTCTGCGTCAGGTGGAGCGGCTCGCCCGGCCCGCGTCGAACTGTGATCGGCCCGGACCAGTGACCGGCGAGAAAGCTCAGCTTCTTCATCGCCTCACGCTGTGTGTCCGCGCCCGAAGGCGGCGCCTGCGCGGAGAGTGTGAGGCCGACAGACCCAAGCACTGCCGCAACGATCCACTTCCGCATTTGACACTCCTCCAACTCAACCCGCTCTGACTTATTGGACGAACTGGCCAGTCCGGACGCACCGACGATAGCCGGTTTTACCTCAACTCCCACGCCATCCGCGCGAATTACTTCACCTTGTGCGCGATGATCTGGTCCTTGATCTTGTCGTACGTCGCCTGCGGAATGATCCCGCGCGACGTCAACTGATTCTTCGCCGTATACGGCCGTCCCGCGATGATCTTCGCCGAGTAAGCGTCGCCGATCCCCGGCAGCGCCTTCAACTGATCCGCCGTCGCCGTGTTGATGTCCAGCAAGCTGGTCGCGGCCGAAGGTTTGGCGGCCGGCTTCGCCGCAGAAGTCGCGCTGGGCTTCGCGGCAGGTGCGGAAGCCGCCTGCGCGTTCACGCTATTCGGAGACGCGACCAAGCCAAGTGCGATCGCCAACACGGGTGCAAGAAATCGAGTGCGAAACAGAAACATTGAAAATGTCCTCCTCAGGATCTTTTGGTCTAGCACGCAGTACGAGCCTAACGAGAGTAGCGCATCTCACGCGCATTGCGCAGCCTCCCTGCATAAATTCGTCGCGAGTGGAGTCGTAACTCACAGCGGCCACGGCGTCGAAGGCGCGCCCGCATCCGACGCCAGCGGATGCCGCGCAAACGGGCTCACCCTCGCCGCATGCACCTCCATCAGCCGCTTGTGCGTCGCCTTCGCGGCCTCCACCAGCTCGGCATACGGCCGGTCCGTCACATCCACAAACCCGATGTTGTAATTCTCGCCATCCATCCGCCCCAGCACCGGCTCGTCCCGCCACTCGAACCAGTACGCCCCAACGAACGCATCCAGCGACGCCGCCTGCTCCACAAAGTCGCGATACGCGATGCCCCGCTCCGCCTGGTCCTTCGCCTGCACCAGCCCGGCCGCCAACCCATCCTCAGGCACGCCGATGTGATATTCCCCAATCAGAATCGGCCGCTCCGAAAGCCGCGCCGCCCGCTCGATCTGCTTGGTCGGCTCGTACTCATACACGTTGATGCTGCACACATCGAAGATCCGCGCCATCACCAACGCCTCATCCGACATCTTCCCGCCGAACCGGATCCCCAGCAGCAGATGATTCGGGTCGTACTTCCGTACCGCGCCGCACAC
>DASWCA010000436.1:0-2115 GCA_036390355.1 Acidobacteriaceae bacterium | reverse complement strand
TGCGGCGTTATCGCTCCTGACCCCGTCCTCCGCGGCGCGCGCGCTCGCCAACGGCGCTCCCAACATCGAGCGCACCGACCGCCTGGTGCAGACCATCGCGGCGCAGAAAGGCATGCGCTCCGATGAAGTCGATCGGACCGTTGCCCTGGTCGATGGGTGGCTGGAGAAAAATCGGAAGAAGGCGGCTTGATTTTCCTTCCCTCTCCCTCCGGGAGAGGGAGCCTGCTTCACGGATCTTGCATTCCGGGGATGCGGTCCGAGGAAGAGTAATGTTTTACCGGCGTTTTCCGACGCGCGCTTGTATCGGTATCAAATGAACCTCAAGTTCGGCGAGGTCCAGCCGCAGTGACGCTCGATCGTGACCATGGAGAGGCGGTGATGCTCAGCCGGCGAAGCTCCACGAGTCTTGCGGGTCTTTTGCGGATAACCGTTTGCCTCGCGCTTGCCTCGTGCGCGACCACGGATCTTTCTCCGCTAGGCGCGGGGGGAAAGCCATTCCAGAGGGAACAAGATGAGAAGGAAATCTGGCAGAACGCGGAGCAACTCGAGCAGCGCATCGACAAGAGCAGCATGCGCTACAAACATCCGCAACTCGACGCGTATCTGACCGCGGTTGCGCAGAAGCTCCTCCCACCGGAAGTTCAGGCTCTGGGCCTTGGACCTCGAGTCAAGGTCATTCAACACCCTTTCCTCAACGCCTTTGCGCTGCCCAACGGGGCGATCTACCTCCATACAGGGATCCTGGCCCGCATGGAAAACGAGGCACAGCTGAGCACCGTACTCGGTCACGAGCTGACCCATTTCACTCATCGGCATTCCGTGAAGCAAATGCGCAGTTTAAAAAACAAGGCCACCTTCTTTAGCGTATTCCAGGTGATGCTTCCCGGTCTTGAGGGACTCACCGGCCCACTTGGAGCCCTCTGGGCCCTGGCCTCCACCAGCGGATACTCGCGCGAATTGGAGACGGAGGCAGACGAGCAGGGCCTGCGGACAATGGTCATGGCCGGCTATGATCCAAAGCAAGCCCCCGTCGTGATCGAACTTCTCCAGCAGGACTTGGACGAGCAAAAGGTCAAAGAGCCGTTTTTCTTCGGAACCCATCCCCGGCTCGACGAGCGGATCAGCAATTACCGCAGGCTCCTCGACACGGAATACGCGACCCCGGCGAGGGACGCAACGCTAAAAGCCAACACGGAAGATTTCCTGAGCCGCATTGACCAGCTCCTTCTGGACAACGCGACCTTGGACATCAACCTGGGGCGCCTCAAGACCGCGCGTACCGCGATCGAGAAGCATCTGAAAAGGCACCCGCAGACCTCACGCGCTCACTTTCTGATGGGGGAGGTCCATCGGCGATCGGGACCTGGCGAACCGGACGCCCGACGAGCCATCGCTGCGTACCAGGAAGCTGCCCGGCAGGACCCCGGCTATTCCCATCCCCATCGGGAGCTAGGCTTCCTCTACCGGGCACAGGGCCTCCGCCAACAGGCTCGGGCCGAATTCGAGCGCTACCTCACCCTGAGCCCAACGGCTGCGGACGCGCCTATAATCCAAAGCTATCTGAAAGAGTTGGAGAGGCTGAAAGTGGAATAACCAAACCGAGAAAGGGGAGAGATCATGAAGCGCCAATCGCTGCTGACGGCAGCTCTCACGACCACGTTGATCGCCGCGGGCTGCGCAACCGCACCGCCCTACAATCCCTTCAAAATCGCCGAAGAGGAGTTCCACGGCAAGATCAAGACGATTGCCCTGGCCCCTGTCGGCGTTCCGGGTGATCTCGGAGACCCGGATCCGGTCAAGGCCGAGTTCGAGTCGCTCATTGAGGCGAAGCTGCGTGAAGCCGGGTTCTCCGTCGTGCCATCGCGGGAATCCGCGGAGATATTCAATAACATGAACAAACAGCTCGGCGGGATTTTCGATCCCGTCACCGGTAAGCGGGACGAGACAAAGCTCAAAACTGCCCAGGAGCATGCCCGGCGAGAACTGGGGGCGAAGTTTAAGGCCGACGCGGTGCTCTATCCCGGTATCAGCCTTGGAGTGGCAAGCTTCGCCGGTGGTAGCGCAAGCTGGGGGGGAACCTCCGAATCGCTCGCGATGACCGAAGGGTTCTTCGGG